>CAYNCY010000335.1:0-2276 GCA_964395195.1 uncultured Steroidobacteraceae bacterium | reverse complement strand
CGCCGTCGTGGTCAATGACACGACCCTGTCGCTCGGAGCTGCGCGAGTTCAGCATCTCCTCGATGATCGCGGGTACGGTGTCGGCGTCGCTCTCGATCGCGCCCGTGAGCGGGAAGCAGCCGAGCGTGCGAAAGCGCACGCGGCGCAGGCGCGGCTTTTCGCCCTGCTCGAGCGGCAGCCGCTCGTCGTCGACGACGATCAGCGTGCCGCCGCGTTCCACGACCGGGCGCTCGGCCGCGAAGTAGAGCGGCACGACCGGAATGTTCTCCCGGTGGATGTACTGCCAGACGTCGAGCTCGGTCCAGTTCGACAGGGGGAATACGCGGATGCTTTCGCCCGGCGCCGTGCGCGTGTTGTAGAGCGACCAGAGCTCCGGACGCTGCTTCTTCGGATCCCAGCGGTGCGCAGCGGTGCGGAACGAGAAAATCCGTTCCTTCGCTCGGCTCTTCTCCTCGTCGCGGCGTGCACCGCCGAACGCCGCATCGAAGCCGTGCTGGTTGAGCGCCTGGCGCAGACCCTCGGTCTTCATCACATCGGTGTGCACGCGCGAGCCGTGGCTGATCGGGCCGATACCCCTGGCGAGCCCGTCCTGGTTCACGTGCACCAGGAGCTTTAGGTCGTGGCGCTTCGCAATCGCGTCGCGAAACTCGTACATCGCCCGAAATTTCCACGTCGTATCGACATGCAGAAGTGGAAACGGCAGCGGTGCGGGGTAGAACGCCTTCTGGGCGAGGTGGAGCAGTACCGCGCTGTCCTTGCCGATCGAGTACAGCAGCACCGGTCGCGCGCATTCGGCGACGACTTCGCGAAAGATGTGGATGCTTTCGGCTTCGAGTCGCTCGAGGTGCGTCAGTGTCGCACCGCCCGCCGCGGCAATCCCGCGAGATGCATGACTCATGTGCGGATCGTCCCTCGGCAGCGACGGACGGAATCGCTTCCGTTGCGCTGGGTTTCGGCCAGTCGAATCATTATGTTTAGAGTCCTCATGCCGCGTTCGAATGATCCCATAACTACGTGGGCGCTGCGTTTCCCGGTAGCGGGCACTTCGGCGCCAACCGGCTGAGTACACTGGCCCGATGCTCGACAGCCCCCTCCTCTATGTCGTCACGGGACTCCTGGTCGGCGTGCTGGTCGGACTGACCGGCGTCGGGGGCGGTTCGCTCACGACCCCCATCCTGGTGCTCGGCTTTGGGCAGCCGCCGACGATGGCCGTCGGCACCGATCTCGTGTTCTCGGCGGTAACCAAGCTCGCGGCGACGGCTTCGTACGGCTTCAACCGCCGCGTCGACTGGCAGATCGTCGGCCGACTGGCGTTCGGCAGCGTACCCGGAGCCTCCGCCGTAATCCTCTGGTTCTGGCTGACGCGGCGCGAGCCTCCGGTCGTCGATCACGTCGTCGGCCGAACTCTCGCCTGGATGCTGCTGGCCACCGGAGTCGGATTGCTGTGCCAGACGGCGCTGCAGCGTATCGGTGTCCAGGTAACGGCGGTGTCGCTCGCCCGCGCGGAACGCTTCAAGCCCGCACTCACCGTCGCCGTCGGGCTCGCGCTCGGCGTAACCGTCACGATGACCTCAGTTGGAACCGGGGCGCTCGGTGTCGTCGCCCTGCTCTATCTCTACCCGATCCGGCTGACCGCAGACCGCCTCGTTGCGACCGACATCGCGCACGCCCTCCCAGTCTCGATCATCGCGGGCATGGGCCATGCGGCGCTCGGCCACGTGAGCCTTCCGGTGCTGAGCTGCTTGCTGCTGGGGTCCATTCCGGGAGTGTTGCTCGCCGCTCGCACGACGCTGCGCATCCCGCCCATCGTCACGCGCACACTGATTGCGGTGATGCTGATCGTCGTCTCTTCGCGGATGCTGCTGTCCTAGGCAATCGCCCCGACGCTCAGGTCTCGTGCAGGCCGCACTCGCGCTTGAGGCCAAAGAACCGCAGGCCCTCGACACTGCCCGCTTCCGACAGGGAGCGGGTCGTGTGCCAGTCACCGATCGAGAGATACCCCTGCTGCCAGAGCGGATGGTAGGGAAGCTGGTGCTCCGTCAGGTACCGCCCGATGTCCCGGTCCGTCCAGTCGAAAAGCGGGTGCACCTTGTAGCGACCGCGACGAAACTCGATCGGTTCGATACCGGCGCGCGAGTCGGACTGTGCACGCCTGAGACCCGAAAACCAGGTCTCACCGCCGAGCTCCGCCAGCGCGCGCTCCATCGGCTCTTTCTTGTTGAGGCGGTTGTAGCGCTCGATACCGTTGAGCCCCTGCTCCCAGAGGCGGCCGAATC
>CAYNCY010000334.1:0-4843 GCA_964395195.1 uncultured Steroidobacteraceae bacterium | reverse complement strand
AGCACCGCGGCGAGCGCGACGCGGCGGCGCTCGCCGCCCGAGAGGGTGTCGATCGCGCGCCCGGCAAAACCGTCGAGCTCGCACTGCGCGAGCACCTCGTGCGCGACCTCGAGATCGCGCTCGGTCTCCCACTGCCAGAGGTCGAGGTGCGGATGACGACCGACGAGGACTGCATCGAACACCGTGCCCGGGAAGGGATCCTCGGTGACCTGGGTGAGGAGTCCGAGGCGCCGCGCGCGCTCGCGTCGCGGCCAGGCGCCGAGCGGCCGGCCGCCGAGCGCGACTGTCCCGGCGCCTGGCGGCCGCAATCCTGCGAGCGTGTGCAGCGTCAGCGACTTGCCGGCGCCGTTCGCGCCGAGCACGCAGGCGAACTCGCCCGGCCGCGCCGTGAAGGTGAGGCGCTCGACGAGCGTGCGGCCGGCGACGGTCACATCGAGCGAGTCGGCGGCGAGCATGGGCGCCTTCGGGTCCTAGGGCTGCAGCCGTTCGACGCGCCAGGGGGAGGCCGCGAAGGAGTAGCCGTCGCCGGCGCCCGAGAGTTCGCGCACCCAGCGGGCGCGGTCGTGGATCCGGTAGGCGCCTTCGACCCAGAGTTCCACCGCGTCGGCCCAGAGCCGGTACCCGCCCCAGTGCGGCGGGCGCGGCACCGGCACCTCGCGCGCCTCCTCGGCGCCGTCCGACGCATCGGGGCCCACCGGGGGCGTCGCGAAGCGCCGGCCCGCGGCGCGCAGCTGCTCGATCAGCGCCTCGTGCGAGGCGACGGGCCGGCTCTGCTCGCTTGCCCACGCGCCGACCCGGCTCTGCCAGGCGCGGCTCTGGAAGTAGGCATCGCTCTCGGCGGGGGGCGAGCGCACGAGGCGACCCTCGATGCGGACCTGCCGGTGCAGGTGATCCCAGTGAAACATCGCGGCGCCGCGGGGATTGGCGGCGATCTCGCTGCCCTTGCGCGACTGGTAGTTCGTGTAGAGGAGGAGGTAGCCGCCCGTGAGCACGATGTCCTTGCAGAGCACGACCCTGGAACTCGGATGGCCGTTGGCGGCGACGGTCGCGAGCACCATCGCGTTCGGGTTCGGCTGGTCGCGGCGCTGGCTCGCCTCCGTGAACCAGGCTCGCGCGAGCGCGAGCGGCTCATCGGGCAGGGGTTCGGGCAATCGCTGGGCGAGAAAGGCGCTCATGAAGCGATGTTAAGGCTTCCCTCAGCGCTTCGTAACTCACCCTCAATCCGCCGCCCACCTGCGGGGGTGAGGATGGAGTCGTCGGAGTTCGAGGGGGAATGCGCGATGACGACCGCCGGAACGCACTATCGATTCACGCTCGTCGCCGCCTCGCGTGCCGCCGGACTCGATGCGGTGCCCGCGGCCCGCGCCCACGAGCAGGGCTGGCGCGGACCTGCCGGGGCACACCCCTGGCCCGCCGCGGCCGCGCCCCGTCCCTTCCGGGAGGGCGATCGAGCGGGCGTCGCGTCCGCCCACCCGCCGGCCCGGCCGGCGCCTGAGGGGCGCCGCCCGCCCGGCAGCCCCGACAGCGTGCACACGCACGCTGACGCGGCAGCCCGTTAGCTGACAGAATCCTCGTCCGTGACCGGATCCACCGGCGCGACGAGGAGCGACCGTGGCCGAGGTGAAGACGCTGGAGGAGCTGAGGACCCGCCTCAGCGCCATCGACCGGGAACTCATCGAGCTGATGGCGGAGCGCCAGCGGCTCGGCCGCCAGGTCGAGCACGCCAAGCGCGCGACCGGCCACGCGACCCGCGACTACCGGCGCGAGCGCGAGGTCGTGCTCGGGGTCCGCACCCACGCCGAAAAGCACGGGGTCTCGCCGGAAGTCGCCGAGAAGGTCCTGAGGCTCCTGATCCGCTCCTCGCTTGCGACCCAGGAGCAGGCGCGCGTCGTCGCGACCGGCCACGGCAGCGGCCGCCGTGCGCTCGTGATTGGCGGGCGCGGCAAGATGGGCCGGTGGTTCACCGAGTTCCTCGCGTCCCAGGGCTTCGCGGTCGAGGTCGCCGACCCCGGTGGCGCGGTCGAGGGCTACGCGCACCGCGCCGACTGGCAGGACTCGCCCCTCGATCACGACCTCATCGTCGTCGCGACGCCGCTCGGTACGACCGCGCAAGTGCTGCACGCGCTGGCGCTTCGAAAACCCAAGGGCACCGTCTTCGATCTCGCCTCGGTGAAGACGCCGCTGCGCTCGGGGCTCGATGCGCTCGTCAAGGCCGGGGTCCGCGTCACTTCGCTCCACCCGATGTTCGGGCCGGACACGGACCTCCTCTCGGGCCGGCACGTCATCTACATCGACCTCGGGCACGCCGCCGCACTCGCCGAGGCGCAGGAACTCTTCGCGCCGACCATGGCCGAGCAGGTCGTCATGGGTCTCGATGAGCACGACCGGCTGATCGCCTACGTGCTCGGCCTCTCGCACGCGCTCAACATTGCGTTCTTCACCGCGCTCGCCGAGAGCGGCGAGGCGGCGCCCAGGCTCGCGCGCATGTCGAGCACCACCTTCGATGCGCAGCTCGAGGTCGCAAGCCGCGTCGCCGAGGACTCACCCGCCCTCTACTTCGAGATCCAGGCGCTCAACGACTACGGCACCGAGTCGCTGTCGGCGCTGCTCTTCGCGGTGGAGCGCCTGCGCGCCACGGTGCGCTCGCACGACGCCGCCGGGTTCAAGCAGATGATGGAGCGCGGCAGGAGCTACCTGCACACGCGGCCACAGCCCGGGCGGGATCCGGCGTGAGCGAGCCGGACGGTGCGCCGGACGCGGGCGCCACCGACCGGGCGAAGCTCGATGAGCTGCGCCAGCGGCTGAAGCGCCTCAAGGAAGAGGCGTCCGCGAACGAACAGAAGTGGCAGCGCACCCACGAGCGCGAACTCGACCTCCTGCGCGCGGAGACCCTGCCCGAGCTCTTCGAGCTGCTGACGACGGGCATGGCCGCGAGCTACGGACTCGATGCCGTGCAGCTCGTGCTCGAGGACCCGAACCACGAGATCCAGCACCTCCTGCTCGGCGGCGGCGGCCGGCTCGAGGAGTTCCCGCACGTCAGCTTCGTCGACACGATGATCGGCCTCGCGCCGCAGTTCGCGACGCTCCGAAGGCCCTGGCTCGGGCTTTGGGTGCGCGCCGACCACGAGCTCGTGTTCCCGGGCCAGCGCGACCTGAAGTCGCTTGCGCTCTTGCCGCTGCGTCGCCAGGCGCGGACCACGGGCGCGCTCTGCTTCGGGGCCAAGGACCGCGAGCGCTTCTCGCACCGGATGAGCGCCGACTTCCTCGCGCACCTCGCGACCGTGGTCGCGGTCTGCCTCGAGAACGCCTGCAACCGCGCGCGGGTGCTGAGGAGCGGCCTCGCCGACTACCTGACGGGCTGGCACAACCGCCGCTACCTGCAGTCGCGGCTCCGCGAAGAGCTCGCGCGCGCGCAGCGCTCGGGCGCGGGCGTCGCGTGCCTGATGATCGACGTCGACCACTTCAAGGAACTCAACGACAGCTGCGGGCACCTCGGCGGCGACGAGGCGCTGCGGGAGATCACGCAGCGGATCGAGTCGCACATCCGCGCGAGCGACACGGCGGCGCGCTTCGGTGGCGATGAGTTCGCGCTCCTCCTGCCCGACACGCAGCTCGAGGCGGCCGTGATGCTCGGCGAGCGCATCCGCGCGGCGATGGCCTTGCCGGTCGACGTCGGTGGCGGCAAGCTGATGCCGATCACGCTCTCGATCGGCGCGGCGGCGATCACGCCGAGGCGGACGGATGATGAACTGAAGTCGCTCGCCGACCGGCTGCTCGCCGAGGCCGACGCCGCGCTCTACCGTGCCAAGGGCGCGGGCCGGAACCGCGTCGCGACGAACGGGTCCGCGGAAGATCCCACCTAGACTTCAGGTCGCGATCTGCGGCCGGCGCATCAGCACGAGAAAGAGCGGCACCCCGACGATCGCGGTCAGCGCACCGACGGGGAGCTGCCGGGGCGCGAGCACCGTGCGCGCGACCAGATCCGCGATCATCACCAGCGTGCCGCCGGCGAGCGCCGCCGCCGGGATCATGCGGCGGTGATCCGAGCCGATCAGGAGCCGCACCAGGTGCGGCGTCACGAGGCCGACGAAACCGATGGCCCCGACATTGGTCACCGTCGCCGCCGTCAGGATGCTCGCCACCACGAAGAGCGCCGCGCGCAGCGGGTTCACCGCGACGCCAAGGAGCTGCGCCTGCACGTCGCCGCGCGCGAGCACGTTGAGCGGACGCGCCGCGAAGATGCCGAGCGGCACGGCGATCGCGACCGTGACGAGGAGCCCGACGGGCGAGCCGGCCCAGCTCAAGTCGCCCATCAGCCAGAACACCATGCTGCGCAGCAGTGTCGGATCGCCCGCGGCGAGCAGCAGGCTCACGAGTGCGCCGGTGCCGGCCGCGACCACGATGCCGGTCAGCAGGAGCCGCGTCGGAGTCCAGCCGCCCGGGCCCTGCGCGAGCGCGAATACGAGCAGCGTCGCCCCGAGCGCGCCCGTGAATGCAGCCCCCTGCACGATGAGCGTGCCGCCACCGAGCAGCATCGCCGCGAGCGCGGCGACCGACGCGCCGCCGGAGACGCCGAGCACGTAGGGGTCGGCGAGCGGGTTGCGCAGCAGCACCTGCATGCACACGCCCGCGAGCGCGAGGAGCGCGCCCGCGCCGAAGGCCGTCAGCGCGCGCGGCAGGCGCAGCTCCAGCACCAGCGAGCGGGCGAGGGGATCCGTGCCCGCGGCGATGCCGTGCCACAGGCCGAACGCGCCCGGACCCGCGCTCCCGATCGAGAGCGAGGCGATGAGCGCCAGGAGCGCAATCAGCGCCAGGGTCGCGATCGCGAGGGCGGGGTGGCGGA
>CAYNCY010000333.1:0-4861 GCA_964395195.1 uncultured Steroidobacteraceae bacterium | reverse complement strand
CGTACGCGAGCGTCGCCTCGGCCATGCCGTGCAGCGCCGGGTTGCTCGACTCGATCACGTAATACTCGTCCGGCGCGTGCGCGCGACTGCCGTGTCCGGTGCCGAAGTGGCCGGCCGGCAGGCTCACGGGCGCACCCGTGAAGATGAAGCCCGGCCAGGAGCCGGCGAGCCGCGGCGAGAGGCTGACCGGCATGCCGTAGTCCTTGTAGACCGACGTCGATGCCTTGATGAGCGCCGAGTTCTCGTCGGTCTGCGTCGGGTCGTAGCCGCCCGTGACCTTGACCTCGATGTCGCCGTAACCGCGCTTGGCGAGGTGCGCCTTGAGCTTCGCCGCCGCGTCGTCGGCGGTCTGGTCGGGCACCAGCCGGAAGTCGAGCTTCGCGGTCGCCTTCGAGGGCAGGATCGTCTTGCCGCCAGGTCCGGTGTAACCCGCGTACATGCCCTCGATGTTCACGGTCGGTTGCGAGGCGAGGCGTTCGAGCGCGTCGCGGTAGGAAAGATCACGGACCCAGTGCTGCACGCCGAGCAGTTTCTTGACGTCGGCCTCGTTGGTATGGGCGACCTTTTCCGCAATGATCTCCTTCTGGCGATCAGTCAGCGGCTTAACGTGCTCGAACCAGCCATCGATGGCCGGGTCGTTGCCGTCCTCGGACACGAGCGTCGAGAGGGCCTTCACCATGCGCCACACGGCGCTGTCGAGCTCAGCCTTGTAGCTCGAGTGGATGTCGTCCTTCGAGCCGCGGCCCCATTTCTCGGTCGAGCACACGAGTTCGACCTCGATCACGCCCTTCGCGCCGAGCGCGATCTCGACCGCTCCTTGCGGAGACTGCGAGGCAAAGGGCATGAAGACCTCGTGGCACTTCGCGAGCGCCGCCAGGACCGCCGGCTGGTGCACGACCTGCCCGAAGTGCGGCGAACCGATCTCTTCCTCGCCCTCGGCGACCAGCACGATGTTCACCGGCGACTTGCGGCCGGCGGCCTTGAGCGCGTGCAGCGCCGCGAGGAACGTCGCCTCCGGGCCCTTCTGGTTGGTCGCGCCGCGACCGATCATGACCTTGCCGAACGGCGCGCGGTCGACGATCGCGGCATCGAGCGGCGGCGAGCTCCACTCCGACGGCACGAACTGCTTCACGTCGTACATGAAGTACATGCCGACCGTCCGCTTCGCGCCGGCATCGAGCGTCGCGAAGACGCCGGGCTGGCCGTCGGTTGGCATCTTCGTCGCCGTCTGGAACCCCGCGTCCTTGAGGAGGTCGATCATCATCTGGCAGCCCTCGTTCATGCTGCGGTTCTCGGCCGCAATGGAGGGCAGCGCGATCCAGCTCTGCAGGCGCTTGATCGCTTCGGGACGCTGTTTCTCGATCGCCGCGCGCACGCCCGTGAGGTCGCCGCCGAAGTTCGCCGCCTTGCCGGCGGCGGCGAGCGCGAAGCGGGGCAGGGCGAGTGTCGCACCGGCCGCCGCCGCCATCATCAGCAGTCCCCGGCGACTCGGCTGTTCGAGCGTCCACTTGTTCATCGAGTTCTCCCCGAAGTTGGTTGTGTTAGCAGACCCACATTACACAGCCGTATTCGGCCCCTCAAGCGACGCGGCGCGCCTCAGGGTGCGAGGTGCGGCGCGCGGCGGTGCAGCAGGGCGAGGAAGCCGGTCCGGTCGGCGGGCGAAATGAGGAGGACCCGACCGCCCGAATGCACGACCTCGAGGCGGTCGAGCGAGAGGGCGGGCCCCGAGCGCGTGCTCGTAGAGGGGCGCACCGCGGTGATCTCGGCCAGCGGAATTCGCCAGGAAAAGGGGCCCGAGCGGGCCACCAGCGTGTGCGCGTCGAGGTCGTAGGCGGTCGAGATCAGTATCCAGCCGACCAGCAGCGCGGTCACGGCGGTCAGGGCGACCGGCAGCCAGATCAACGGCGGCGCGTGCGCAGGCATCAGCACGACGGCACCGAGCGTCACGAGCGGTGCCGCGATCCCGACCAGGCGGATGCCGCCGTCGACCTTGGACGGGAAGGTGATCACGGCGCCGGGTGGGTGGGTCCGGTGCTGCGAAGCACCCGGCCGGGGTGCGCTCCCGTCACCTGGCCCTCATCGATGACCCACTCGCCCGAGACCATGACCCCCGGGATGCCGGCGGGCGGCGCCTCCGGGTGCTCGACCGTCGAGCGGTCGATGATCGTGGCGGGATCGAAGAGCACGAGGTCGGCAACGAAGCCGGGCGCGATGCGGCCGCGGTCCTTGAGGCCGAGTTGCCGCGCCGGGAGCGCCGTCATCTTCCGGATCGCGAGCCCGAGCGGCAGGGCCTTCTCCTCGCGGACGTAGTGGCCGAGCACGCGCGGGAAGGAGCCTGCGCCGCGCGGATGCGCGCCGTGCAGTTCGCCGTCGCTGCAGAACATGATGTCGGGCTGCGACACGAACCAGCGCACGTCGTCCTCGCTCATCGAGGACACCATCACCGACTCCATCTCCTCGTCCGAGTTCACCTCGGCCTCGGTCGCCTTGACGATGCGCATGTAGGCCTCGACCGGCGTCACCTTCCAGGCGGACGCGATCTCCGCGAGCGTGTGGCCGGCGCGCGCGGGTTCGGGCGTGTATTTGGTGAGGCGGATCGCCCCCGCGCCGCCGTTGTCGGCGATCGCCTGCGCGACCTTGGTCGCATTGAAGTAGTCGCGATCGGCCATGATCACGCGGATCGTCGAGAACCAGTAGGTGTAGGGATAGACGTCGGCCTGCAGGTTGATGTGCTCGCGCCGCGCCTTCGCGAAGTAGGCGGGCATCGCCGTCGCGGCCTGGTGCCAGCTCGGCGTCGCGCCGAGCTTGATGTGCGTGATCTCGACGCGGATGCCGGCTTCGCGCCCGATCCTGAGCACCTCGTCGAATGCCTCGAACACGTGGTCGGCCTCGTCGCGGACGTGGCTGATGTAGAAGCCGCCCGCGGCGGCGGCAATCCGCGACAGGTCGATCACTTCCTCCGTGGTCGCGAAGTGCGCCTGCTCGTACTCGAGTCCGGTCGAGAGGCCGAAGGCGCCGGCCTTGAGCTCGGAGGCGAGCAGCGTCTTCATCTTCGCGAGCTCTGCGGGAGTCGAGGGGCGGTACAGGTCCTTCCCCATCACCTGCATGCGCAGCGTCGCGTGCCCCACCATGCTCGCGACGTTGAGCGCGGTCGGGGTCGCCTCGAGCTTGCCGAAGTACTCGGCAAGCGGGAAATGCGACTCGCCGTCCTGGCCGACCAGCACCGTCGTCACACCCTGGCGCGCCACGGTCGCGGCGTCCCGGTCCTCGAGGAGGCCGCGGTCGGCGTGCGTGTGCATGTCGATGAAGCCGGGCGCGAGCGCCCGGCCGTGCTCGTCGCGCACGATTTCGCCTGGCTTGCGGGCGAGCGCAGGTCCGATCGCCGCGATCGTGTTGCCGTGGATGCGGACGTCGCCATGGACAGGCGCCTTGCCCGAGCCGTCGTAGATCTCGAGGTTCTGGAGGAGGAGGTCGGCGGCGCCGGCCGGGGCCGCGGTGACGAGGAGCGCCAACGCGAGAAGAGCGGGTCGGACGTGCATGGAGGTCGCCTGGTGGGAGTGAACGAGAGAACGGGTCAACCCTGCAGGTCGCAACGACCCGTGGAGCTGGTCACAAATCATTGATATAGCTGAAAAAAACGTCGGTCACGGCGGCGCGCGCCTTACTCGCCGGTCGCGCGCCGGCGTGCCTTCAGGAGCACGTTGGCGGCCTCCGGCCGGTCGCTCCAGTACTCGAGGCGGATGCGTCCGTCCGGGAACTGGGTGACCGTCGCGGGCGCGGCGCTCGCCGTGCAGTACCAGCCGGACGGCAGGACGACGGCGTTTCGCGGCCGGCCGAGGCTGCGGTCGAACACGAGATCATCGCCCTCGAGCCGGTAGCTCGCGGGTGCCGTGTAGGTCTCGGCGATCCTGAGGCGCACTGATTGGCCGGCCTCGATCGCCTTGAACGGGATCACGACCACGCGTGCGGTCGCCTCCGCCGTCTCACCGGTGTTGATCTTGGAGGCAGCGAGCTGCGCGCCGCTCATCTCCTCGGGTTTCAGCTGCTCGCCGGTGTCGAGGATCATCGCGGATGGCTGGCTCGCCACGCTGCCGGTTCGCACGACGTTCGCGTAGCCGTTGATGCCGACGCGCGATTCCGTGTAGTCGTGATAGAGACTGAAGGAGTGCGTCTCGGGCTGCTGCAGGAAGTAGACGATGTCGCGGTCCTGGTGCGCGCGCTCGGAGAGGCGCTCGTCCTCGGGCAGTCCCTCGAACGGCGATTCCCAGCTGCGCAGGCGGGTCAGGGGTCTGGGCAGCGCCGCGGCGCCGATGCGGGCACCCTTGGCGGCGCGCAACACCAGCGGCGCCGCGCCATCGCCCGCGTGCAGGAAACTGATCGCGAGGCGCCCATCGGCCTCGGTCAGGATCTGCGCGGGCACCGTGAGTCCGACGACCTCGTACCCCGCCGGCAGCACGACCTTGTTGCGCTGAACCCCGAGCGGCCGGTCGAAGACGATGACCTTGCCGTCCAGGAAGTAGCTCTTCGGGTCCTTGTACGTCTTCACGATCACGAGGCGGCCGCGGCCGTGCTCCGGGACCGGACGGGCGAGGGTCACCTTGATGTAGTCGGTCGCGAGGTCCGCATCGCCCATCAACGGGTCCTTGTGCGCCTCGGTGCCGCTCACTACCTCGAACTTGAGCGGCGTGCCGAGCATCGCGTCGTAGACGTGCTCGTCGCTCGCGACGCTGCCCTTGCGGATGGGGTTGTAGTAGAAGCGCGCGCCGGCCGTCGTGGCGCTGACCTCGTAGTAGATCTTGAAGCTCGCGCTTTCGGGCGCGAGCAATTCGTAGCGGGTGTACGCATCGGCCTCGGTCTGGCC
>CAYNCY010000332.1:0-4870 GCA_964395195.1 uncultured Steroidobacteraceae bacterium | reverse complement strand
GCGTTCGCGAGGCGCTCGTAGAGCGGAAAGCCATTGCGCGCGATCTCGATCGCGGGCGCGAGGCTCGTCGCGAGCGGCAGGTGGCCGTACTTTTGCGCGAGCCAGGCCCACGCCGCGGGCTCGCCGGGAATGGCCGCCGACAGCGGGCCGTCGGTGGAGGCATTCGCGCGGGGCTTGCCGTCGGCGCCAAGATACATGTCGCGCGTCGCGGCGCCCGGCGCCGACTCGCGCGCATCGACCATCACGTTGTGCCCGTCGGCCGCCACGTGCAACAGGTAGAACCCGCCGCCGCCGACTCCCGAGCTTGCCGGTTCCACGACCGCGAGTACCGCGCTGACGGCGATGGCCGCGTCGAAGGCGTTGCCGCCGTGCGCGAGCACGTCGAGGCCGGCGCGTGTCGCGAGCGGGTGCGCGCTCGCGATCGCCGCGTGCGCCGGCACAGGCCCCGCCGCCGCGGCACTCGCGAGCGGCAGCCACGCGCACGCGGCGACAAGGAGCGCGAACCGGACGATGCGGGTGCGCAGTGCGGCGTTCCTCATGGCGCCGTTGCCGGCGCGCGGCGAGCGAACAGCGGCGCCCGCTTCTTGAGTTCGTCCGCCACGAGCGGGTGCACGAACTGGCTGACGTCGCCACCGAGCGAGGCGATCTCGCGTACCAGCGTCGAGGAGATGAACGTGAACTGCTCCTGTGGCGTCAGGAACACCGTCTCTACCTCGCGGGTCAGGTGACGGCTCATGTTCGCGAGCTGGAACTCGAACTCGAAATCGGACACCGCGCGGAGCCCGCGGATGACGACGTGCACGCCCTCGTCGCGCGCGAACTCGACCGTGAGCCCGGAGTAGCCCTTGACCTCGACATTGGGCACGTCATCGAGCACCCGACGCGCCATCTCGATGCGTTTCTCGAGCGGGAACATCGGCGCCTTGTTCGGGTTGGCGGCGATCGCGACGATCACGCGCTGGAAGATGCTCGCCGCGCGGCGCACGAGGTCGTGGTGGCCGTTGGTGATCGGATCGAAGGTGCCGGGGTAGACCGCGTGGTTCTTGAGGTTCATGTCGCGTCCACCCGTTCGTCGCGTGTCGGTGCAGGAGTTCCGCGCCGCGCCAGCATGCCCTTGACCTCGCCCGCCCGCGTCTCACGCCAGGTCGTCCAGCCGGCGGGCAGGACGGGCGCCTGGGAACGCGCCGCGAATTCGAGGTAAATGAACGCATCCGGCGCGAGCCAGCCGCGCGTCTCGAGAAGTCTACACAATTCGCCGAGGTCACCCTGCGCGAAGGGCGGGTCGAGGAAGGCAATGTCGAAGGGCTCGCCGGTGCCGCCGAGGAACGCGCGCGCATCACCCTCGATCAGCCGGCCGCGCGTCGCCTTGAGCTCGGCGAGGTTCGCCCGGATCGCGGCCGCGATCGCCCGGTCGCGTTCGACGAAGAGAGTCGAATGGGCGCCGCGCGAGAGCGCCTCGAGGCCAAGAGCGGCGCTGCCCGCGAAGAGGTCGAGGCAACGCGCACCGCCGATGCGGGTCTGTAACCAGTTGAAGAGCGTCTCGCGAACGCGGTCGGGGGTCGGCCGCAGCTCCGCCGCCGCCGGAAAGCGGATGCGGCGGCCCCGCCACTCGCCGCCGACGATGCGCACCCAGTTGCGAGTCGCCGGCGTGCTTTTTTGCGGTGCGGCAGAGGCCGGTTTTCGCCGCGCGCGGGCGCGCTCATCCTTGCCAGAAATCGAAGCCAAAGCGTACCCTTGCGCACAACGACTGAGCGCGATGATACGCGCCTGACCTGCCACCGATTCGTAGCGGAGCACACGGAACATGCGAACCATTCACGCTGGCGCGTTGGCTGTTGCAGCATTGCTGCTCGCCGGCTGCAGCGGCTCCGGATCGAACGGTTCGGGTGGTCCGGGACCGACGGATCCAACCTCGGGTAACGGCAACCCCAATCCCGGCGGCACGACGACCGCCGCGGCGTTCCGACCGCTCTTCCAGGTCGCGCAGGGCCTCCTGCCCTACCCGACCGACCTCCTGCTCAACGGCAGCACCGACGGCACGGTCAACGCGCCGGTCCTCGCCGTCACGCCGAACACGGTCTCGGTCAACGCGCTCGATGGCTTCGGTCTCAACGGCGAGATCACCGTGCGCTTCTCCGCCGCGATCGACCCGGCGACGCTGACGGCTCCTGGCGCCGTCACCGTCCTCGAGACGCAGATGCTGACGGTGACGACGGGCACCAGCATCGCGCGCCTGCCGATCGCGGTGCGCCGTCCGCTCATTCCCGGCGTCGACTACACGGTTGCGCTCTCGAGCGCCGTCGACGCGGGCGGCCAGGTGCTGTCGATCACCCCGCTCAAGCCCCTCACCCCCTCGACCGGCGGCGTGACGCTGAATCCGGCGAGCCCGCCTGCCGGGCTCCCGCTCGGCGCGCTCGATGCCTCGGGCGTCGGCTATCTCGTGATCCTCACGGGCGCGATCCAGGGCACCGACGGGACGCCGGCGCTACCCGACAACGACTACGCCTCGATCGTCGCGGCTGTCGCACCGACGCTCGCGACCGCCAACCCCTCCGCCGGCTGCGCGACGCTGACCAACGCGACGCTGCAGGCCGTGTGCGCGGCGACGACGCCGCACCTCCTGATCGCGGCCGGCGCCGGCATCGCGCCGACGAGCGTCGCGCTCACGTTCAGCTTCACGACCCAGTCGGTGCGCGACACGCTCGTCTCGATGGCGACGACCATCGAGAACTCGACGACCCCGGCGCCGATCGGCGTGCAGGGTCTGCCGAACGGCGCGGGCGGCATCCTCACGACCAAGAACATCCTCGACCCGACCGGCACCAACCCCTTCCTGATCGGCAACGCCGACGTCTACGAAGGGACGATGACGCTGCCTTACTACCTGCCGACGCCGGCGGACGCGACGGCCGCGAACCCCGCGCCGCCGCTGACCGGCCAATGGCTGTCGGCGGACCCGGTCGCGCTGGTCGCGGGCGCAACGGGTTCGAATTTCATCACCCGCTACAACCCGGTCCCGGCGGCGACCCACACGGTCACGATCCCGATCCTGATGACGTTCCCGAACGCGACGAGCGGCATTCCGAAGCCCGCCGGTGGCTGGCCGATCGCGATCTTCGTGCACGGCGTCACGCGCAACCGCGCCGATGCACTCGCGATCGCGGAGTCCTATGCGCGCGCCGGCATCGCCGTCGCCGCGATCGACCTGCCGCTGCACGGCATCACGCCGACGGATCCGGCGGCGGCACTGCGCATTCCGGGCGTGTCCGAGCGCACCTTTGATGTCGACTACGTCAACAACGCGACCGACGTGCCGCCCGGCGATGGCGTGATCGATTCCTCCGGCGCGAACTACATCCAGGTCGCGAGCCCGATCACCAGCCGCGACAACACGCGCGAGGCCATCGTCGATGAGCTCACGCTTGCCGAGTCGCTGCCGAGCGCCATTGTCGTCGGCGGTGCGGGCCCGGTCGCCTCGGCGATCGATCCCAACAAGATCATGCTGAGTTCGCAGTCGCTCGGCTCGATCGTCGGCACCACCGTCGCGAGCCTGCCCTCGAACATCAAGAGCTTCGGGCTCTCGGTGCCGGGCGGTGGCATCGTCAGGCTCCTGCTCGACTCGCCGACCTTCGGACCGCCGATCAGCGGCGGTGTCGCGGCGCAACTCGGCGCGAACACACTCCTCTACAACGTGTTCTTCCGCGATGCGCAGGCAGCGATCGATGCGTCGGATCCCATCAATCACGCGGCGCTCGCGGTCGCGAACAAGCCGATCCTGATCCACAAGGTCATCGGCGACCAGGTGATCCCGAACAGCGCGACCGACCGGCTGCTGAATGCCGCCGGCATCTTCGGCAACAAGGCGAACGCCGCGGGCCCGTGGCCGGCGGGCTACTACGTCGCCTTCACGGCCGGCACGCACGGCTCGCTGCTGGCCCCCGGGACGACGCCAGCGGTCACCGTCGAGATGCAGCGCGAAATCGTGAGCTTTGGCTTTGCGGGCGGCGCGGGCTTCCCGATCACGGACGCGACCAACGTCCAGCCGTAGCCGCAACGGCGCGACCGGGTGCCGCGGCCGCGCGGCACCGGACTTGCCGGTTGCACCGGCGCGCCCGACCGAGCGTTCGGGTCCCCAAGGCCGCTAGAATGCACCCGAACCCCCGGGTGCCCCATGTTCGATTTCGGCAAGAAAAAGGCCCGCGCGCCGGCGACGGGCGGACAACCCGCCGTTGACGGCGACGGCAAGGGCGCGGCAGCGCCTGGCCTGTTCGCGCGCCTGCGCGCCCGCCTCAACCGCCCGGACAGCGTCCTGTCGCGCGACATCCGCGATCTCCTGCCCGGACGGCAGATCGACGCGGAACTGCTCGATGAACTCGAGACGCGGCTTCTCTCGGCCGATGTCGGCGTCGATGCCACCGAGCGCATCCTCGGGGAGCTCAGGCGTCGCGTCGCGCGCCGCGAACTCGGCGACATGGACGCGCTCCTGAAGGCGCTCAACGCCTCGATCACCGCGATCCTCAAGCCCGTCGCGGTGCCACTCGTCACCGATCCCTCGCGCACCCCGTTCGTCGTGCTGGTGGTCGGCGTCAATGGCTCCGGCAAGACCACCTCGATCGGCAAGCTCGCGCGGCGCTTGAAGGAGCAGGGTCAGAGCGTGATCCTCGCCGCCGGCGACACCTTCCGCGCGGCGGCGGTCGAGCAGCTCGGCGTCTGGGGCGAGCGGAACGGCGTGCCCGTCATCGCGCAGGCCACGGGCGCGGATCCCGCCGCCGTGATCTTCGATGCGCTGACCGCCGCGAAGGCGCGTTGCATCAATGTGCTGCTCGCCGACACCGCCGGGGGGCGGGGGGCGCCCGGCGGCCCCGGGGCG
>CAYNCY010000331.1:0-4877 GCA_964395195.1 uncultured Steroidobacteraceae bacterium | reverse complement strand
TCAAAGTCGAGACCCACAACCACCCGACCGCGATCTCGCCGTTCCCCGGCGCCGCGACGGGCTCGGGCGGCGAGATCAGGGACGAGGGCGCGACCGGGCGCGGTGCGAAGCCGAAGGCGGGCCTCACGGGATTCTCGGTCTCGAACCTCAGGATCCCGGGCTTCGAGCGCCCGTGGGAGGGACCCGAGGGCAAGTCGCCGCGGATCGCCTCGCCGCTCGAGATCATGCTCGAGGGGCCGATCGGCGCCGCTGCGTTCAACAACGAATTCGGGCGACCGGGCATCCTCGGCTACTTCCGTACCTTCGAGCAGCGCGTCGCCGGGGATCCTGCTGGGGTCACGCGCGGCTATCACAAGCCGATCATGCTGGCGGGCGGCCTTGGCAACGTGCGCCGAGCGCACGTCGAGAAGTCCGACGTGCCGCCCGGCGCGAAGCTCGTGGTGCTCGGCGGCCCCGCGATGCTGATCGGGCTCGGTGGCGGCGCCGCCTCGTCGGTCGGCAGCGGCGCAAGCGCCGCCGACCTCGACTTCGGCTCCGTGCAGCGCGGCAATCCCGAGATGCAGCGGCGCGCGCAGGAAGTGATCGATCGCTGCTGGGGCCTGGGATCGGGGAACCCGATCCTCCTCATCCACGACGTCGGCGCCGGTGGCCTATCGAACGCGATCCCCGAGGCCGTCGCGCACAGCGACCGCGGCGGGCGCATTGAGCTGCGCTCCATTCCGACGGACGAAGCGGGTCTCTCGCCGCTCGAGCTGTGGTGCAACGAGGCGCAGGAGCGCTACGTGCTCTGCATCGACCCCAAGCGCGTCGAGCTCTTCGAGCGACTCTGCGCGCGCGAGCGCTGCCCGGTCGCGGTGGTCGGCGAGATCACCGGCGATGGCGAGCTCATCGTCGCCGACCGGCTGACGCTGACGCAACCCGTCGCGATGCCGCTCGATGTTCTGCTCGGCAAGCCCCCGAAGATGACGCGCGAGGGCAAGCGCAAGCGCCGGCCGCGCGAGGCGCTCGCGACGACCGCGATCGACGCGCGCGAGGCCGCCTACCGGCTGCTGACGCTGCCGACGGTCGCCGACAAGAGTTTTCTCGTGACGATCGGCGATCGCACCGTCGGCGGCCTCATCAGCCGCGACTCGATGGTGGGCCCGTGGCAGGTCCCGGTCAGCGACTGCGCGGTCACGCTCGCGGGCTACCGCACGTTCGCGGGCGAGGCGATGGCGGTGGGCGAGCGGACCCCGGTCGCGCTCCTCGACGGCCCGGCCTCGGGACGCATGGCCGTCGCCGAGGCGATCACCAACATCGCGGCCGCCGACATCGGCGCGCTCGGCAACATCAAGCTGTCGGCGAACTGGATGGCGGCCTCGGGCGATGCGGCCGAGGACGCGACACTCTTTGATACGGTGTTTGCGGTCGGCGAGGAGCTCTGCCCTGCGCTTGGCATCGCGATCCCGGTCGGCAAGGACTCGCTGTCGATGCGTTCAGGATGGGACGAGCGCACCGGTGCGCGCTCGGTCTGGTCGCCCGTGTCGCTGATCGTCTCGGCCTTTGCACCCGTTCGTGATGCGAGGCGCACGCTCACCCCGGAACTCAAGCTCGATTCGGCGCCGACCAGCCTCGTGCTCGTCGATCTCGGCGGCGGCAAGAATCGCCTCGGCGCCTCCTGCCTCGCGCAGGTGTACGGCGTCCTCGGCGATGAACCGGCGGATCTCGATACGCCCGAGCGGCTCGTCGGGTTCTTCAAGGCCGTCCGCGCGCTTGCGGACGAGGACCTGGTGCTTGCGTACCACGACCGCTCGGACGGCGGCCTCTTCGTGACGCTTGCCGAGATGGCCTTCGCGGGCGGCGCCGGTGTCGATGTCGATCTCGGACCCGCGACCGATCCGATCGCCGCGCTCTTCAGCGAGGAGCTCGGCGCGGTGCTGCAGGTGCCGACCGCGGAACTCCCGCGCGTACTCGCGCGCCTCGCCGAACATGGCCTTGGGAGCTCGAGCCGCGCGATCGGCACCCCCACGAGGGCGCGTCGCGTCGCGATCGCGGTCGGTGGCGTGCCGGTGCTCGATGAACCGGTGCTGGCGCTTCGCAAGGCCTGGTCCGAGACGAGCTACCGCCTGCGGGCGCTGCGCGACGATCCGGAGTGCGCGCGCGAGGAGTTCGCCGCGCTCGAGGACGAGGGCGACCCCGGCCTCACGCAGGCGCTCACCTACGATGCGGCGGCCGACATCGCCGCGCCCTTCATCGCCAAGGGCGCGCGACCGCCGGTCGCGATCCTGCGCGAGCAGGGCGTCAACAGCCAGGTCGAGATGGCGGCGGTGTTCGAGCGCGCGGGCTTCGCGCCCGACGACGTGCACATGACCGACATCCTGGGCGGACGCGTGCGCCTCACCGACTACCCGCTCATCGTCGCGTGCGGCGGCTTCTCGTACGGCGACGTGCTCGGTGCGGGCGAAGGCTGGGCGAAGTCGATCCTCTTCAACCCGCGCGCTCGTGATGAGTTTGCGGCCTTCTTCGAGCGCAATGACACGCTGACGCTCGGCGTCTGCAACGGCTGCCAGATGCTCGCCGCGCTCGGCGAGCTCATCCCGGGCAGCGAGCACTGGCCGCGCTTCCGGCGCAACCGCTCCGAACAATTCGAGGGGCGCCTGTCGATGGTCGAGGTGCTCGACTCGGTCTCGCCCTTCTTCGCGGGGATGGCGGGCTCGCGCCTGCCGGTCGCGGTCGCGCACGGCGAGGGACGGGCGGAGTTCGGGGCGGGCGGGATGCGCGACGCGCTCTTCGCCGCGCGCGGCGTCGTGATGCGTCACGTCGACGGTCGCGGCCAGGCGACCGAGCTCTACCCGGCGAACCCGAACGGCTCCCCGGGCGGCATCGCGGGCGTCACCACGACCGACGGGCGCGTGACGCTGACGATGCCGCACCCGGAGCGCGTGTTCCGCTCGGTGCAGAACTCGTGGCGCGCGAAGGGCGTGGGCGAGGACAGTGGCTGGATGCGCCTCTTCCGGAACGCGCGGGTCGCGCTCGGCTGAACGAGCGCCGGCGGCTCAGCCGCCGCTCGTCGCCTGGCTGAGCGGCGTCACCTTGTTGGCGGCGTTCTCGGTCGCGAAGTAGCGGCGCACCATCATCGCGTGCTGCAATTTCCCCTTGCGCACGTAGCTCTGGTAGAGCAGGTCCTTCATCGCCTCGAGCAGGACCCCGGCGATCGTCGCATCGAGGCGCGGCATGCTCTTCTCGGGCTCCGCATCCGTGCCGAAGATGACCTTGCGCACCAGGTTGAAGGTCTCCTGGTCGAGCTCCGCCATCTCGCGCACGTCGTTCAGCTGATCGAACATCCGCAGCTTGCCGTTTTCGCCGAGGTCCGCGAACACCGCCTGAGCGGTGCGCCGGCACATCGAGGCGAAGGCGTTGAAGCAGCCGGCCGAGTAGGTGCTGAGCGCCTCGCGGAACGCGCTCTCCGCCTCGTCGGGGAGGTACGTGTACGCGAACTTCTCCTTGGCGCGCTCGAGCTCCTGGTAGTGGGTGCTGAGCTCGACGCGATTGCTCGCATACATCTTGACCGGGTACTTGATGAAGATCGGCGAGTTGCACGAGTCGCAGCGGTAGACGATGCCGACGTGGCTCGGCTTCAGCTGGAGGAGCTGCGAGTACTGCGGCACCGAAACCGGCGTCAGGTGGGAGAGCACCTGGCAGTGCGGACAGGCGAGCGCGAAGTTGTGCGCCTGATCGTGATGCAGGGTGCCGGCCGAATCCAGAAAGATCGACATGCGGGCTCCGCGGAGCCCCGGCCGGTTGTCGTCTGGCCGCCGTGGGTTCGGCGGCTATCCCCGGAATGGGCGAGGGCTCGCCGGACCAAGTCTACCTTAAGTCGGGTAGACCTTTGTTCTACAAGGGCGAACCGCACCCGCGCGACATAATTCCTTCAGGCCGCACTCAGCCCGTCGCCCACGATCGCGGCGACGGCACCCGAATCGATCAGTCCCGTCGCCGCCCGGATGTCGCCGTCGAGGCGGTGGTCCTTCGGCTGGAAGGCGACCGCTCCCCGGAGGGTGGCGTGCAGCCGTTCGAGCGCCGCCGTCGTCTTGAGAGGCCGCTGGTTGTCGAGCGCGTGCCCGGCGACCAGGAGCTCGATGGCGAGAATCGTCGCCACGTTGTCGCAGATCGCGAGGAGCTTGTGGCCGGCCCACGGCGCCATGCTGACGTGATCCTCCTGGCCTGCCGAGGTCGGGATGCTGTCGACCGAGGCCGGGTGCGCGAGCGTCTTGTTCTCCGAAGCCAGCGCCGCGGCGGTCACGTGCGCGAGCATGTAGCCCGACTCGAGGCCCGGCTCACCGGTCAGGAACATGCTGAGCTTCGGGTTGACGCGGCGGTTCAGCAGATCAATGCGCCGCTCGGCGATCGAGGCGACGTCGGTGAGCGCGATTGCGAGGAAGTCGGCGACGAGCCCGATGGGGGCGGCGTGGAAGTTGCCGCCGGAGAGGATGTCCTCGCCGAAGATCAGCGGGTTGTCCGAGACGCCGTTGATCTCACCGCTCAGCACGCGGCCGACGTGCTCGAGCGTGTCCCAGGCGGCGCCCGCGACCTGCGGCAGGCAGCGCACGGCGTACGGGTCCTGCACGCGATCGCAATCGGCGTGGCTCGAGTGGAGTTCGCTCGGCCCAAGGAGCGCGAGGATCGCGGCCGCGACCTTCTTCTGCCCGACCTGGCCGCGCGCGGCGTGGATGCGCGGATCAAACGGGGTGTGGCTGCCGGCGATCGCCTCGACCGTGAGCGCGCCAATCGCGAGCGTGCTCTTGAGGAGTCGCTCGCCGCGCTCGAAGGCCGCGATCGCAAGTGCGGTCGAGACCTGCGTGCCGTTCAGGAGCGCGAGGCCTTCCTTCGCCTGGAGC
>CAYNCY010000330.1:0-4883 GCA_964395195.1 uncultured Steroidobacteraceae bacterium | reverse complement strand
CCTCGGCGGTGGACTCGAGCTCGCGCTCGGCTGCCACTACCGGATCGCCTCGGAGACCGCGAAGCTCGGTCTTCCCGAGGTCAAGATCGGCCTCTTGCCCGGCGCCGGCGGGACCCAGCGCCTGCCGCGCCTCATCGGCGTCGAGAATGCGATCAACGTGATCCTCTCGGGCGAGGCACTGCCCGCGAAGCTCTTCAAGGGCAGCCCGCTCCTCGAGTCGGTCGTGACCGGGGACCTGATCGCGGCAGCCGTCGCGCTCGCCACCGCGAAGGCGGGCGAGGTCGCGGCCGGCAAGAAGCTGCCGCGCGCGGGCGACCTGCGCGTCGTCGAGCCCAACCTCGATCCGCTGATTGGCTTTGCGCGGAACACCGCCAAGGCGGGCTTCCCGAACTTCCCGGCGCCGCTCAAGTGCCTCGATGCGATCGAGGCGGCGGCGACCAAGCGCTTCGATGAAGGCCTCGCGATCGAGCGCGCGGGCTTCGTCGAGCTGATGATGGGCCCGGTCTCGAAGGCGCTGCGCCACGCGTTCTTCGCCGAGCGAGCGGCCGCGAAGATCGCGGACGTGCCGGAGTCGACGCCGCTTCGCACCATCAAATCCGCCGCCGTGATCGGTGCGGGCACGATGGGCACCGGCATCGCGATCAATTTTCTCAACGCCGGCATCCCGGTGCGCCTGCTCGAGGTCGGCCAGGCCGCGCTCGACAAGGGCGTCGAGCGGATCCGCGACAACTACACCGGCCAGGTCAAGAAGGGCCGCATGAAGCCCGAGGACGCGCAGGCGAAGGCCGCGCTCCTGACCCCGACGCTCAAGTACGAGGACATCGGCTCCGCCGACATCGTCATCGAGGCGGTGTTCGAGGAGATGGGCATCAAGGAGACGGTGTTCAGGACGCTCGATGGCGTCATGAAGCCGGGCGCGATCCTCGCGACCAACACCTCCACGCTCGACGTCGATCGCATTGCGGCCGTGACCCAGCGCCCCGGCGATGTGATCGGCACGCACTTCTTCAGCCCCGCGAACATCATGAAGCTCCTCGAGGTCGTGCGCGGCAAGGCCACCCAGAAGGACGTGCTCGCGACGACGATGAAGCTCGCAAAGACCCTCAGGAAGACCGCGGTCGTCTCGGGCGTCTGTGACGGGTTCATCGGCAACCGGATGATCGAGCAGTACTCGCGCCAGGCGATGTTCATGGTCGAGGAGGGCGCGAGCCCGGCCGAGATCGATGCCGCGATCGAGAAGTTCGGCTGCGCGATGGGCCCGTTCCGGATGAGCGACCTCGCCGGCAACGACATCGGCTGGCACATCAGGAAGCGCCGCTACGTCGAGCATCCCGAGATGAAGTACTCGAAAGTCGCGGACGCGCTCTGCGAGCTCGGCCGCTTCGGCCAGAAGACGGGCGCCGGCTGGTACGACTACAAGCCGGGCGATCGCACCGCGTATCCCGCACCCGTCGTCGACGCGCTGATCACGAAGTTCCGTGCGGATGCGGGGGTGAAGCCCCGCAAGATCGATGCCGCGGAGATCGTCGACCGGCTCGTCTACTCGCTCGTCAATGAAGCCGCGAAGATCCTCGAGGAAGGCATCGCGCAGCGCGCCTCCGACATCGACATCGTCTACCTCACCGGCTACGGCTTCCCGGTCTGGCGCGGCGGCCCCATGTGCTACGCCGACGAGGTCGGGCTCTACTCGGTCGTGAGGCGCATGGCGGATCTCGCCCGGAACCCCGCCGGCGATCCCGGCTTCTGGACACCCGCCCCGCTACTCGCCCGACTTGCCGCCAGTGGCGGCTCCTTCACTGCTCCGGGAGCGCGCTCATGAGCCGCGAAGCTGTCATCGTCTCCACCGCCCGCACACCGCTCACGAAGTCCTGGCGCGGCGCCTTCAACCAGAGCCACGGCGCGACGCTCGGCGGCCACGTGGTCAAGGCCGCGATGGAACGCGCCAAGGTCGACCCCGCCGAGGTCGAGGATGTGGTGATGGGCTGCGCGATGCCCGAGGGCGCGACCGGCAACAACATCGCCAGGCAAATTGCGCTGCGCGCCGGGTGCCCCGACTCGGTCGCCGGTCTCACGCTCAACCGCTTCTGCTCCTCGGGGCTCCAGGCGATCGCGACCGCCGCGCAGCGCATCCTCGCGGGCGAGGGCGAGGTCTATGTCGCCGGCGGCGTCGAGGCGATCTCGGTCGTGCAGAACGAGGCGAACACGTTCTTCGGCAAGGAAGCGTGGCTCAACGAGAAGAAGCCCGACATTTACTGGAACATGCTGCAGACCGCCGAGGAAGTCGCCAAGCGCTTCAAGATTTCGCGCGAGCGCATGGACGCGTACGGCGCGCGCAGTCAGCAGCGCGCCTGCGCCGCGCAGGATGCGGGCCTGTTCACCGAGGAGATCGCGCCGATCACCGTGACGATGGCCGGCGTCGAGAAGGACTCCGGGCGGCTCTACCGGAAGGAAGTAACGGTCTCGGTCGATGAGGGCCTCAGGGCCGGGACCACGGTCGAGGCGCTCGCGAAGCTGCGCTCAGCGCTCCCGGGCGGGCTCATCTCGGCCGGCAACGCCAGCCAGTTCTCGGACGGCGCGGGCGCGTGCGTCGTGATGAGCGCCGAGCTCGCGGCCAAGCGAGGACTGAAGCCGCTCGGCGCGTTCCGCGGCTTCGCGGTCGCGGGCTGCGAGCCCGCGATCATGGGCATTGGACCCGTGTACGCGGTGCCGAAGCTCCTCAAGCGCGCGGGGCTCGAGGTCTCCGACGTCGATCTTTGGGAACTCAACGAGGCGTTCGCCGTGCAGGTGCTCTACTGCCAGGACACGCTCGGGATTCCCGATGAAAAGCTCAACGTCGATGGCGGGGCGATCGCGGTCGGCCATCCGTACGGCATGAGTGGCCAGCGCCTGCTCGGCCACGCGCTCCTCGCCGGCAAGCGGCGCGGCGCCAGGCACGTCGTCGTGACGATGTGCATCGGCGGCGGCATGGGAGCCGCGGGACTCTTCGAGGTCCTCTGAGGTCGAAGGTGGCGCTCAGCGCTCGACGATCGCGGTCACGCCCATGCCACCCGCGGTGCAGATCGAAATGAGACCCCGGCGCCCGCCACGCTCCGCGAGGAGCTTGGCGAGCGTCGCGAGGATCCGGGCCCCGGTCGCCGCGAAGGGATGCCCGTAGGCGAGGCTCGAGCCCACCACGTTCATCTTCGCGCGGTCGATCGAGCCGAACGGCCCCGCCAGCCCGAGCCTGTCGCGACAGAACTCCGGTGACTCCCACGCCTTCAGCGTACAGAGCACCTGCGCGGCGAAGGCCTCGTGGATCTCGTAGTAGTCGAAGTCGGCAAGCGTCAGCCCCGCATCCTTCAAGAGCATCGGCACCGCGTACGCGGGTGCCATCAGGAGTCCCTCGCGGCCGACGAAGTCGACCGCGTACACCTTGGCGTGCGTGAGATAGGCCAGCGGCGTGACGCCTCGCGCCCGGGCCCAGCCCTCGTTCGCGAGCAGCACCGCGGCGGCGCCGTCGGTGAGCGGTGTCGAGTTGCCCGCCGTCAGCGTGCCGGCGGAGGAGCGATCGAACGCGGGCTTCAGCTTCGCGAGCTGCTCGAGCGTGGTGTTCGGGCGGATATTGTTGTCCATCGACAGCCCGTGGTAGTCGACCACGAGGTCCTTGAAGAACCCGGCCTTGAACGCGGCCGCCGCCTTGATGTGACTCTGGTAGGCGAGCTCGTCCTGCTCGGCGCGGCCGATCTTCCAGGTCTTCGCCATGATCTCGCAGGCCTGGCCCATCGAAAGCCCGGTGCGTGGCTCGGTCGTGTCGGGGACGACCGGCTTGAAGAAGCGCGGGCGGAGCCTCAACCAGGGCTTCAGCCGCGCGCCGAGCGAGCGGCCGCGCGCGCTCTCGAGCAGCAGCTGCTGGTAAGCGCGCGCGTAGACGATCGGCGCGTCGCTGACGGTGTCGACGCCGCAGGCGATGCCGCTGTCGACCTGGCCGAGCGCGATCTTGTTGCCGACCAGGATCGCGGCCTCGAGGCTCGTGCCGCAGGCGCGCTGCAGGTCAACGCCCGGCGTCTCGGCGGCGAGTCCCGCCCCGAGCACCGACTCGCGGGTCAGGTTCCACTGGCTCGAGTGCTTGATCACGGCGCCCGCCGCGACGTCGCCGAGCGCGACGCCGGCGAGACCGAAGCGATCGACGACGCCCCGGAACGCCGCGGTCAGCATTTCCTGGTTGCCGACGTCGGCGTAGGCCCCCATGCCGCGCGCGAACGGAATGCGCGAACCGCCGAGGATCGCGACACGGCGGACGGATGAACCGGTCAGCATCGGGGGTCTCCGGAGTCGGGGAACGAAGCGGGCCTGCGCGCGCGCACCTAGAATGCACCCTCCGCCCGCGGGCGTCACGGTGAGCGCATGGCAGCGATGGATGGCACGGCCCGGACGGCGGGAGTGGGTGCGCGCGTCGGGCGCGACGCGGGCGCCATCCTGCGGCTCGGGCTCCCGCTCCTCGTCAACAACCTCGCGATCGGCGGCATGGCCTTCGCCGACACCGTCATGGGCGGACGGCTCGGCGCCGGCGCGCTCGCCTCGATCGCGGTCGGGGTGAGCTACTACACGATCTTCATGATCGTCGGCATGGGCGTGACGATGGCGCTCTCACCGCTGGTCGCGCACGCCTACGGCCGGGGCGATGCGGCGGGAGTCCGCGACTACGCGCATCACGGCGCGTGGATCGGCCTCGGGGCCGCCGTCATTCTCGTGGCCGGGCTCGCGGGTGCCCGGCCCGCGCTCGTTCTCATTCACACCGATCCCGCGATCCTCCCCGACGCGGTCGGCTACATCCACGCGATGGCCTTTGGCATACCCGCGCTCGTTGGCTTCTACGTACTCAGGTTCGTGAGCGAGGGCCTCGG
>CAYNCY010000329.1:0-4901 GCA_964395195.1 uncultured Steroidobacteraceae bacterium | reverse complement strand
AGCATCATTGCAGGCAGGAATTCCGCGAACAGCCGAATGCCATCGGGCGTGACCGGCACGACGCTGGCATGCCCGTTGGCGATCGTGTATCCGCCGTCGGCGCGTTTTCGAAAGGCGAATGCGTCGTCCCAGAAGGCAACTTCGGGGGCACCCGACATGGGCGCGGTCCGCGCGACGCTCGCACGCACCTTGAGTTGCGGCAGGTCGATGCCAACGTCGCGGAGGATGCGCCGCGACCACGCGCCTCCCGCTACCACGACGGACGGACAGGCAATCGTCCCGCGTTCGGTCACGCAGGAGACGACGCGGCCGCCCGCCGTCTCGATGCCGCGGGCGGCACACCACCCGAAAACGAGTGCACCGGCACGTTGCGCCGCGCGGGCGATCGCCGCGGTCGCGCGTTGCGGCTCCGCGCGGCCGTCGCTCTCGCAGTAGAGGGCGGCACGCGGCGCGGACGTGTCGCCCGGCAGCAGTCGCGCAAGTTCGGCCCCGCGAACGAGCCGCGATTCGATCCCGGAATCGGCGGCCTGTTGCACCCACTTCGCGTAGCCCGCCTCCGTCGCCTCGTCGTGGGCGGCGAATGCAATGCCCGTGGTCGTGAATCCCGTGTCGGCCCCGACGCGCGCATCCAATGTGTTCCAGAGCCGCAGGCTCTCGCGGATCAGCGCGAATTCACGCGGGTCGCGATTCGCCTGGCGACACCATCCCCAGTTCCGGCTCGATTGCTCGCCGCCGATCGCGCCCTTCTCGAGGACGACGGTGCGGATGCCGCGCTCCGCGAGGCACAAAGCCGTCATCGCGCCGATTATTCCGCCGCCGATGATGACGACGTCGGCGCGAGCCGGGAGGGTCGCGTCGGACGGAACGGGATCGATTTCGAGCCCCATTCAGGCGACCCGGACGTTGATCGGACGAGTCCCCGCCAACGGCGCCGTCGGCACGAACGCCCGATCGGCGGCGTCGCTGCGTGAGTTCATGGTGCGGGTAGTACGCGCTTCAGAAACTCATCGAACAGGGGCACGGTGAAGGCGGTGTCGCCGTGCGACGGACTGAAGATCATCCCCTTCTTGATGAGCGCGTTGCGCAGCGGCCCAACCGACTCGACCTTCGCGCCGTAGGCGCGCGCGATCTCGCCGGACCGGTGCGGCCCCGGGCCCAGGTTCGCCATCGCACGCAGGTACTTCCGCTCTGTCGGGGTCAGCCGATCAAAGCGCACGCGGAAGAAATTGCCATCGAGCTTGCGATTGACGAGCGCAGCCGCGCGCTCGACGTCGGCAGCGCGGATGATCTTGCCGTCCGCGAGGTTCCAGGCTTCGTAGGCCCATTCCTGCAGGAAATAGGGATACCCCTGAGTTTGCAGGATGATGGCGTCGACCGCCGCCGTCTCCACAACCACGCCCTGCGCTTCCGCCGGGCGAGTGATTGCGATGCGCGCCTCGGCCGCTTGCAGCGGTCCAATTTCGGGAAACGTGAAGAGGCGCTCCGCGTACGAGCGCGCGTTGCCCGCAAGGCCTGGCAGCTGGGGAAGGCCCGCGCCCACGAGGACGACCGGGAGCTGCAGCTGCGTCGTCCGATGCACGGCCGTGATCAGCGCGCCGAGTTCGTCCTCGTCGAGGTACTGCACCTCGTCGATGGCAATCACGAGCGCAACCCCACGAGCGCGAGCGGCCCCGCCGAGGGCGCAGAAGAGGTCGGTGACGTCGTCGGCGAGGATGCCGGAATCGGCCGTGCCGACCTCGGGGTCGAGGTCGATTCCAGCGGAGAAGCTGCCGTCGGGATTGACCTTGATGCTGAAGCTCTTGAAGACGCGCAGCGCGCGCTTGACGGCTTCGGACACCGCGCCGATCCGATCGAGATGCAAGAGGACGCGGCGCGCTTCCTTGGCCAGCAGCTGGCGCAAGTTGCCGTCTTCCGGCGCTTCGACCAGCACCACGTGTGCGCCGAGGGCGCGAGCCTCTTCGGCAAAGCGATTGAGCAGCACGGTCTTGCCCACGCCACGCAGTCCCGTCGGCATCAGGCTTTGGCCCGGCTGGCCGCGCGCCGCGCGCTGGACGGTCACCTTGAACGATTCAATCAGCGCATCGCGGCCAACCAACGCTGGCGGCGGCGTGCCGGCTCCGGGACTGAAAGGATTGGACACCGGGTCCATAGGTTGAGCGATGTTATCTAATCTTATCGATCTATGAAGGAAATCTGATAAGAATAGACTAACTAACTATAGTAATATAAAACAACGAGTTACGACGTCCCGGACCCGCTACCGGCCGTCCCCGTAAATCTCGGGCCGCGCCGCCAGAACGTCGGCCATGCAATCAGCGAGCGCCGCCGCTTCAGCCTGGCCGACCGGCAATGACAACGCAACGAGGCCGCGGGGTGAACTGTAGAAACCGCGCTCGAGGAGATCGAAGAAGAGCAACTCCACCGTCGCGCGTGCAGTGGCGGGACTCCCGCGCATATGGAAGTTGAGGAGCGAGCCGAGCCCCGTCATGAACAATCCGGAACGCCGCCTCGTAAAGAGTTCATCGAGCGACGCACGCAAAGCATCTCCGCGCCCATTCAGTTTCTCGAGCACGCCTGGAACCAGAACCTGCGAGAGACCCGCGTATCCCGCGGCCATGCTGAGGACGTTGTTGTTGAACGTTCCCGCATGCGCGAGGTGGTTCGGTCGCGAAGGATCGTACTGGGACATGAGCGCCGCGCGACCGCCAAACGCCCCGAAGGAAAGCCCGCCACCCAGGTACTTGCCGAG
Source organism: uncultured Steroidobacteraceae bacterium (assembly GCA_964395195.1). Taxonomy (GTDB): domain Bacteria; phylum Pseudomonadota; class Gammaproteobacteria; order Steroidobacterales; family Steroidobacteraceae; genus CAIKZZ01. The sequence continues at coordinate 2,152 of CAYNCY010000329.1, read as the reverse complement.
CGTGGTCAGGTCGGGAGTCAGTCCCAGCAGCGCCTGCCGGCCGCCGCGGGACAGCCGTGATGTCTGGACCTCGTCGAAAATCAGCATCGCTCCGGCGGCACGTGCTTCCTCGGACAGCACTGCCAGGAACTCGGGTGTGCCGGGGGTGCAGCCGGCCGCACCCTGCATCGGCTCGACGAGGACCGCGGCGAGGTCGCTCGAGTGCCGGCGAATGAGTTCGCGCGCACCACTCGCATCGTTGTAGCGCGCGATCACGAACTCGTGCGGCACGGTCACTGGCGACGGGACCGCGCCGAACGTCAGCACGCCGCCGTGGTACGCGCCCTCGAAGACCAGGATCCGTCGGCGACCGGTGAAGGCGATGGCCGTCGCGAGCGCCATCAGGTTCGCTTCGGTCCCGGAATTCGTGAAGCGCACGAGTTCGATCGACGCAAACCGATCGCAGATTTCACCGGCAAGCCGCGCCTCGAGCTGATTGTGCGCAGCGAGGCTGAGGCCGTTCCCGAGCGCCTCGACGATCGCCGCGCGGATGACCGGATTCGAGTGGCCGAAGAGCCCTGCGGTGTATTCCCCGAGAAGATCAACGTACTGGTGCCCGTCGGCGTCGAAGAGCGTGCAGCCCTCGCCCCTGACCATGCACACCGGGAACGGCTCGAAGAAAAGAACTGTCCGCGTGTTTCCGCCAGGAAGCGACTGACGGGCCATGTCCCAGCGTTCGCGACTCGCTGGATTCCGCCGGGCGTACCGCTGCTGGGCGTCATCGAGTGCGACGGCAACCGTCGCACTGATCGACACGCGTTCGTCGTTGACTGCTGCCACCATCAAGGTCTCCCAACGGACAGCCTGCGATCAAGCTTCGCAGTCATCAGGAGGCTTGGCAAACCCCTGGCGAGTACCCGAGCACCGTGCCGAAGGAGGACCCTACCCGGCGACGACCTCTCCCGGTCGGAGCAGGTAACACGGCTCGTCAACGCCCGAGGGTGCGTAGAACTCATCGTGCGTGTATTTGAATCCCAGGCCCTGCAGGATTCGACGCGAGGAATCGTTGTCTTCGTGGTGGCCGGCAAAAAGCGCGCTGGCACCCAGGCGCTCGAATGCGTAGCCGACGACCGCACGTGCCGCCTCGGTCGCGAGGCCCCGGCGCCAGTACGGAGGCGTCACGTAGTACCCCAATTCGTAGATCCGGGCGCCAGTATCGCGAGGCTGCAGCCCGCAGCAGCCCACGTGATCGCCGGTCTCCCGCCAGAAAATGGGCCAGTACTGGTACCGATGAGCCGCAAAGTTGGCAATCTCGCTGGCGAGGCGCGTCGCCGGATAGGACGGGTCGAACGGGCCGCCGTTCAGGCGCGTCACCTCGAGGTCGCCCCAGATCGCAGTTGCGAGCGGCAGGTCCTCCGTTCGCCACGTACGAAACCCGAGCCTGGCCGACGTCAGAAAATACTCGCTCAAGGATTTCGCCTGTCAGCGGCTTCGCGGTTCGGTGACGGTCGCGCCCCGTCCCGACGCTCCGGCCGCCAATAACGCGTTAGCCCGAGCGCGCAATCCTACAACGTGCCGGTGACCGCGGTCTCCGTGTCGAGCGCGACGCGCCACTCGCCATCGCATGGCGTCCAGACGTTCGTCGCATTGAAGTCCGACGGGCCCGGCCGCTTGCCGAGGTCGGTCGCGTGGAAGACCACGCGATGGAGCATTACCGCACTCGAACGATCAATCCGGGCGAACTTGAAGTGACCCCGCTTGAACGCAACGTTGTCGTAGTCGGGGATCGCCGCTGTGAGCTCGGCCTTGCTCGTCAGCCCCGTCCAGTCAACGTTGAAGAAATCCTCCGTGGCCAGCCGCTTGATCGCAGACACGTCCTTTTTGTGGACGATTCGCCAGAGTTCCTGGCTCTTTGCGACCGGAGTGTCGAATTGCGGCGCAGCGGCGGGTGGCACCGGAGATGCGCCAGTTGCAGCGATGTTGGCGGCCAACTCTCCGGCCACGACGAAGAAGCGCGCGCGATGCCTTGCCGTGACTGCCTCCGGCGGGAACTGGCGATGTCAGCGGACTCCAGATCAATGGTCCGGCACAAACGGGAAAGCTGCAGCGCTGAACGAGTGCTGTCGCCGTGCCGCGAATGATGCGAGGCGCCGCGCAAGCGGTGCAGGATGAA
>CAYNCY010000328.1:0-4911 GCA_964395195.1 uncultured Steroidobacteraceae bacterium | reverse complement strand
CGAGATGAAGCCGAGGATCGGCACCGACTGCAGGATGTCGAGCAGCGGCACCAGGATCCGCCCGGCGCGCGGGCTCTTGGCGGCCCAGGTCGCGTACGTGAACGTGAAGAGGAGCGACAGGCACATGCCCGCGAGCATGCGCAGCGTCGAGCGCGCGGCGTACTCGGGCAGGTGGGCGGGGGACAGCGAGACCGGGCTCGCTTCGATTGCGGTCAGGGGGGCCAGCACCCCGCGGCTGCCGGCCGCGAGGAACGTGATCAGCCCGACTACCAGCAGCAGCGCAATAAGATCAAAGCGCGACGGTGCGCCGCGATCTGCTGTGCTCCAGGCGGTGGTGTTCGGGGGCATGGCGGCGCGACGTGCTGATCGAGGTGGCTCGGCAGTGAAACGGCGCCGCAGTCTGACACAATCTGTTTACGGCTCAACCCCCGGAGCACCGAAAGACCAGCGCCGCCGTCATGCGCCGGCCGGCTTCTCGAAGAGGTAGTGCGCGACCAGCCATTCGCGTCCGCCCGCGAAACCAAAGAGCTCCGCGCAGGCCATGAAAAACACCCGCCAGCGCACCCACCAGCGCGTCAGTTCCTCGGGTCCGTAGGTCGCCGCGAGCACGGGGCGGAGCACGGGGGCGGTGGCGTCCATGTTCGCGAGCCAGTCGTTCGCGGTCCGCTCGTAGTGCCGCCCGTCCACCTGCCAGTGGTCCACGAGCTGCAAATCCCGCTGGAAATGCCCGAGCAGACCCACGCTCGGCATGAGGCCCCCCGTAAAGAACCAGCGCGCCATCCAGTCATCCGCCGACTCGACCTCGAAGGGGTAGGCGAAATGCCGGTGCGCAAATACGTGCACGAAGAGCGTGCCCCTGGGCTTCAGCCAGCCGGCGATGCGGCCGATGAGCCGCTCGTAGTTGCGCATGTGCTCGAACATCTCGACCGAGACGACCCGGTCGAAGGTGCCCGGTCCCGGGAAGTCGAGCCGGTTCGCATCGCAGGTCAGCACCTCGAGGTTCGTGAGGCCGCGCGCGCGGGCGCGCGCCTCGATCCCGAGCCGCTGGCTCACGGAGTTCGAGACCGCGACGATCTGCGCGGCGGGGTAGCGGGCCGCCATGAACAGCGAGAGCGAGCCCCAGCCGCAGCCGAGCTCGAGGATGCGCTCACCGTCGGCGAGGCCGGCGCGAAGGCACGTGAGCTCGAGCATCGCGGCCTCCGCGCCCGCGAGGTCCTTGCCACCCGCGATCGCACCCGCCGCCGCGGGGCGGCCGAGGTCGTAGTACCCGCACGAGTACTTGAGGTGGGGGCCGAGCACGTGCTCGAAGAACTCGCGCGGGAGTTCGTAGTGCTGCGCGTTGGCATCGGCGGTGTTGATCGCGATCGGGCTCGCCTTGAGCGTCCGGATGAACGTCATCAGCCGGGCGGCCTGGGCCTCGGGAGATCCCGCGTCCTCGGTCGCGAGGCGCTGGCGCAGCAGCCGGCGAATCCCGAAGCGGATGAGCGCATCGGGCAGGTAGCCGCGCTCGAGGAGTCGAAGTCCGAGGTCAAGGGCGCCCTGCGCGTCCCGGGCGGTCACTTCGACGGCGTTCATGCCGGCCTGCGCAGGAGCAGCCGCTCGACCGGATCACCGGGCGCGAGGCGCCTGAGCTCGATCAGCACGAAGACCGACATCGCGATGTTGCCGAGGAGCATGATCGCGACGAACCAGCCGGCGCGCGCGAAGCCCCGCGTTTTGTAGAAGACCCACGCATAAAAGGTCAGGAACCCCGCGTAGGCATCGCACAGCGTCGCGATCGTCCAGGCGCGGTCGGGCTCCGTGACGAGGCCGCCCCACTGCCAGGCGCTCTGGTGAATCGAGGCCCAGGTCGTCACGGCAAGCATGCCGGTCAGGATGGCGGCGAACAGGATCTTCGGGGCCGTGTGGGTCGTCATGGAAGCTCCGCGGGGGTTGGGGGTCCGGGCCCCTACCTTCCCACTTCGCAGCCCCCGGGCGGGCGGATTCGTGCCCGGCCGGCCGGCGCCTCAGGTGCGGGCAGGTGCCGCCGGCGCGGGGGACACGCCGCACTTCCCGAGCAGCATCAGCACGAAGCCGGCGCAGAGCGCGATCGTGGGGTCGGTCATCGTCGAGACGTGCTCGCCGGTCACGAGGCCGAGCTGGCCGATCTCGATGGCCAGCAGGAAGGCGCCGATTACGAGTCCGGCGCCGAGCGCGCCGCCCCCGCCCGCGACCACGAGCCAGACGAGCGTGCCGTAGGTGAAGGCCTTGCCCGCAAGCAGTGGCAGGTTGAAGCCGGTCGTGCCCGAGTGGCTCACGAGATCGGTGAACGGCACCCAGTGGAAGTCGTTGCGCAGCGCCCCGAACTCGAACGGCGCGAGGCCGCGGTAGACGAGACCCGCGAGGAGCGCGACGGTCAGCACCCGCGCGAGCGTGACCGGACCCAGGCGCGCCGCGAGCGGCCAGAGCGCGAGCGCGACCAGGGCACCCACGAGCTCGGCATTGCCCGCGAAATGCGCGAACCACGTGAACCTGAACGTCAGCGCGACGAGCGCGAGCGCGGCGAGCGTCCGCCACACCGCACCCTGGCGGGTGAGCGCCCTGAGAAGCGCCCCCGCGATCAGCCAGCCGAGCGCCTGCATCGCGATGGGTGGCAGGCCCGGCCAGCCCGCATCGAGCCGTGCGCTCCACTCGATCGGCCAGTGGCGCGGCTGGAAGCGCGGCATGTACACCGGCAGGAAGGAGCCGAGCCACGCGAGCAGCAGCATCGCGCCGACCGGATCCGACGTGAACCGCAAGCCGCCGGGCGCGCCGCGCCGCTCGCCCCGGAGCCGGACCGCGAGCCCGCCCGCACAGCCGAACCAGGCACCGCCCGTGTTCATCGTGACGTCGGCGAGCGAGGCGACCCGCGTGACGATGAACCACTGCGAGACCTCGACACCGAGCGAGATCAGGAAACCGCAGCCGGTCGCGAACGCGAGCCGCCCGGTGTGCGACCAGCGCTCGGGGAGCACCCACGCGAGCGTCGCACCGAAGGGCATGTAGAGGAGCACGTTGACGATGAGGTCGCCCGGCGGCGAGATGCCCCACCTCAGGCGCGTCAGCAGCTCGAAGGGCGAGTCGAACGCGACGTGCCGCAAATGGAACGGCTGCAGCGAGCCGTACAGCATCAGGAGCAGGATGAACGCGAGCAGCCAGCGGGCGCTCTTCGTCGGTGACCAGTCGTTCATCGGGCCGATTCTCGCACGAAGGGCCCAAGGCCCGGCAGGCGCTCGCAGTCAGTTGATGGGCGTATCGACCCGCTCGAGGCGTCCGTCCAGCACGCCGCTCACCGGCCCTGGCGATTTCTTGATGAAGGCCTCGAGCGCCGCGATGTCGGTCATGACCTCGGTCTTGTCCGTGGCCTGGCTGAGTACCGGGTAGAAGTCCCCGCCACCGAGCAGGAAGTCATTGACGGCAACCGTGTAGCGGCGCGCCCGGTCGAGCGGCTGGTTGGCGGCGTCCCAGGCCGCGATCACGCGATGCCCCGGGGCACGGCGCAGGTCGAACACGTACCTCAGCCCCGCCGAGCGCAGGTAGCGCGGCGAGGCCGCGTGCGAGCCCGACCACTGCTCCTCGAGGAGTTCGACGACCTCGGCGCCGGTCAGGCTCACGCGCGTGACGATGTTGCCGAAGGGCTCGACGGCGTAGATCGCGCCGAAGGTGATCGGTCCTGCCGGCAGGTCGCTGCGCAGACCCCCCGCGTTCACAAACGCAAAATCGCTGCCCGCGGCGGCGCGCTGCGCCTCGGCGACGAAGTTGCCGAGCGGCGACTCACCGGAGGGTGTCTCCGCGCGCACCAGCGCCGAAGCCGCGACGCCGATGCTGCGCGCGACGATGGGCGCGGTCGCCTTGTTCGCCGCGGCGACGATCTTCGCGACCTTCTTCGAGGGCGAGAGGCCTGCGCCGCCGTCGGCCCAGGTCGTCGCGATGCGCGCGGACTTGGCGATCACCGTGCCTGCCGGGCGATCGATGGTGAGATCGATGATGCTGAGCGCCGAGCTCGTGCCGATCGCCTGCGTGACGAGCGCGAGCTTCCCATCCTTGAGCGGCACCATCACGTTGTTGAACTTGTGCGTGTGGCCGGCGACGACGACGTCGATGCCGCCGTCAAGCGCACCGAGTACCTCGGCGAGCCGACCGCTGACCTCCTCGAGCGCGAGCGGCGCGACCCACTGCGGCGTGACGGGGGAGCGCAGGCCCTCGTGGATCACGAGCACGATTGTCTTGACGCCGAGCGCATTGAGCTTCTTGACCTCGGCGTTGATCGCGGCGGCCTCGGCCGAGATGCTGAGGTCGGCGATCCGGCCCGCGACGACGAGGCCGGGCGTCTCGGCCGTGATCGCCCCGATGATCCCGATGCGCACCCTATCCATCTCGATGATCGCGGAGGAGGGCAGGAGTGGCCGCCCGTCCGCGCGCCGCGTGATGTTGGCGGCGAGGTAGGGGATCCGCATGCCCTCCCAGTCGTGGCCGAGCACCGTGCCGCCCGGGTGCTTGCCGCCGTACAAGAGCCGCTCGAACTCGGCGGTGCCCTTGTCGAACTCGTGGTTGCCGGGCACCGCGAGCACACGGCAGTGCGTCACGACGGGACTCGGCTGGCTCGACCACGCCGGCGTCAGCCGCGGGCACTCCTTGCCCGCGAACTCGTTGAAGATCGCGAGCGTCGGCTCATCGCGCAGGAGCCCCGAGATCGGCGGGCTCGCGCCGACCGTGTCGCCCGCGATCAAGAGGAGCGTTGCCGAATGCATCTCTTCGTTCGGATCCAGGATGCTCGAATCCTTCACGTAGCCCGCGGCCTCCACGTAGCCTGCGAGCACGGCTGCGCCGCCCAGGAGCCGCGTCTTGCCGTCGATCACCAGTGCGCGGGGAACGAGCTCGCCGTGGAAGTCG
>CAYNCY010000327.1:0-4918 GCA_964395195.1 uncultured Steroidobacteraceae bacterium | reverse complement strand
CGGGCCGACGTAGACGGATCGATCGAGGATGCGCATTCGGTGCTGCTCGCTCGCGGTGGAGGTGGCGTCCTTAGGGCCGCGCGACGTCGCGCGGACAACCGGCCGATGGCCGTCGCGCACGGGTACTTGCCGTCGAGCCTGCCGGTGAATGACGCACCGATCGCCCTCTTCAGGAGGACGCGCGTATCCCCGTCGACCCGGTGATCACGCCCTTGGGCGTCCCCCGGGTTCTGCATGGCTTATCCGGTCATCCCGTCGACACGGAGCCTCGTCCCGCCTTGAGTGTAGCGGGGGCAGGATCCCGGTCAAGAATCGCCGGAAGCGGCCTATTCCTTGGCCCGATTGAGCGATCCGGCCGAGGCGGTCCGGGTCTTGAGGTTGAAGGTCGCGCCGGCCACGAGGACGTGGAGCTTGAGCCCGAGCAGGCAGACCGGCTGCCCCTCGTTGACGTCATCGACCGAGGAGTAGCTGACGTCCGACCCGTCGACGACCGTCACGCCGCCGCTGCCCTCGATCTCGACGGTCTCGTCGGGGCCGATGAACGCCGCCGTGTCCTCGTCGAGGCCGATGCCGACCGCGAAGGGGTTGTAGGCGAGCGCGGTCAGCAGCCGTCCCAGCCGGTCGCGCTGCCGGAAGTGCTGGTCGATGATGAAACGGTTGGTGAGCCCGAGCCCGGGGGCCAGGCGGACGCTTCCCGCGATCACCGAAGAACCCTCGTCCCCGAAGGCGATCATGTGTTCGGAGAGGATGCTCGCGCCCGCGCTCGTGCCGCCGACCGTGACGCCGTTGGCGTTGCGGCTGCGAATCAGCTTCGCGACCGGCGTGCCGCCGAGGAGCGTCGTCAGCCGGAGCTGATTGCCGCCCGTGAAGAAGATGCCGCTCGCCTCCTCGAGGCGCGCGAGCCGTCCCGGCTCCTGGCAGTCGCGGCGCGTGTCGAAATCCATCACCGTGACGCGCGCGGCACCGAGCTCCGCGAACAGCTTCTCGTAGCGGGGCCCGGTCTCGTTCATGCGGCTCGCGGTCGGGATCACGACGATGTCGGCCTCATCACCACCCGAGACGCCCACGAAGCGCTCGAGAATGTGGCGATCGTTCTCCTTGTTCTCGGCGCCGCCGATCGGAACGATCCAGCCACGCGACGAACCTTCGGGGACCTTGCTCGGCATATCGCTTAAATCCTCGACAACTCAGGTTTCAAAGGTGCCACGGCGAACGGCCTTGCCGCCCGCGACGTGCACCACACCGCGAATGATGACTGTCTCGACGGCGCCTGTCGCGTCGAGCGCGACGAAATCGGCGTCAGCGCCCGCCGCGATCTTGCCCTTGCGGGCCAGTCGGAGGAGCCGCGCCGGATTTGACGTAACGGCGGGCAGTGCGCGCTCGAGCGCAAGACCGGCGGCCTGCGCCGCGCGGAGTGTCTCCATGAGCGCACCCGCCGAGCCGACACCCATGCTCGTCATGCGCCCCTCGTGGTCGAAGCACGGCAGGCAGCCGCCGGCGTCGGAGCTCACCGTCACGTTCTCGGGCGGTGCGCCGCTGGCGAGGTAGCGGATGAGACCCTCGGCCGCGCTCCAGGCGTCCTCGCCCTCCGCGACCGGGAACGCGGTGAGGTCGATCGTGCAGCCCTTGTGCGCGAGCGCGAGCGCTTCGTCAAAAAGCGCGCGGCGCCGATTGCAGTGCGTCGGGTTGAAGACGCGCGCCGGCAGCTCGCTCTCGGCGAGCGCGCGCCTGACGAACTCGAGTCCGCGCGCACCGTCGCCGAGATGCAGGTGCAGGATGCCGGCCTTCCCTGTCATGAGTCCGGCGACGTGGGCATCGGAGGCGAGGCGCAGGAGTTCATCGAAGGTCGGCTGGCTCGAGCGGTGGTCGCTGATCGCGACCTCGCCGATGCCAAGGAGCGCCTCGATGAAGACGAGGTCGCTGCGCACGCCGTTGGTCAGCGTCGTCGCCGGCACGTGGTAGCCGCCCGTGTAGCCCCAGGCGTTGAGTCCCTCCTCGCGCAGCGCATAGAGGGTGCCAAGGAGCTCGCGCGGTCCACGCGCAACGTCATCGGTGCCAAGCAGGCCGACGACGGTCGTGACACCGGAGGTCGTGAAGCGGGTGAGCGGAACCGCCGGCACGCGCGTCTTGAATCCGTCCTCGCCACCGCCGCCCGTGACGTGCACGTGGCCGTCGATCAGCCCGGGGATCAGGCGGCGACCGCCGAGGTCGATGACCCGGGTGATGGCGCCGAGCGGCTCCGGCAGGCTCTTGAGCTCGCTGCCGCTTCCCATCCAGAGCACTTCGGAGCCGCCCACCAGCAGGTTCTGGACGCCGCGGCGCTCGGGCGCATAAACGTCGGCGTTCTGGATCAGCAGCATGGCCGGATGAAAGATCGTCTCACCCCGGGATGATGCCAAAGAGCGCACCGAAGCCCAACCCACCGGGCGTGCGGGACGTTCCAGAACGCAGAGGAAAGACGCCGCCGGCCGCGCGGGAGGCCGCCCCGCGGGCCTACAATCCGCCTCTCACGGCCGGGAGATGCCCATGGTCCGATCGCAGACGGCCGCACTCGGACTCGCAGCGCTGTTGGCCGCCGCGCTGCCAGCGGCCGAGGCCGCGAGCGATCCGCCACCCGTGTACACGGTGGCTCCGGGCTGGCCGAGGGAGCTGCCCAACAACTGGACCCTGGGACAGGTCGGCGGCATGGCCATCGACCGCCACGACCACGTCTGGGTGTTGCAACGACCGCTGTCGGCGACCGAGGACGAGCTCGGCGCGGAGCGCGTGCCGCCCCGAAACGACTGCTGCGTGAAGGCGCCAGCCGTGCTCGAGTTCGATCGCGAGGGCAAGGTCCTCCGTTCCTGGGGTGGCGCGGGCTTCGTGCCGGACTGGCCGACGAGCGAACACGCGATCTGGGTCGATGCGAGCGACAACGTCTGGATCAGCGGCGCGGGCGTGGATGACCGCCAGGTCATCAAGTTCTCGGCCGACGGGCGCGAGCTCCTCGAGATCGGCCGCAAGTCCAGGCAGGCGAAGGACAACCAGGACACGAGCCTGCTCGGTCGTGCTGCCGGCCTCGAGGTCGACGACGCCGCGCACGAGCTCTACGTTGCCGACGGCTACCTCAACAACCGGATTGTCGTCTTCGACTCCGACACCGGGGCATTCAAGCGCGGCTGGGGCGCCTACGGAATCCCGCTCAGCGAAATCCCGAATCTCGTCGAGCACATCGAGGCGGACGTGCCCGCCGCCGGTGCGATCGCGCCGTACACGCCGGGCGGCTCGCCGGAGAAGCAGTTCCGCTCGCCGGTGCACTGCGTGCGACTCTCCCTCGACGGTCTCGTCTACGTCTGCGATCGCCACAACGATCGCATCCAGGTATTCACGCGCGCGGGACGGTTCGTCCGCGAGTTCGCCGTCCGGCCGGCAACGCTCGGGAATGGCTCGACCTGGACGCTCACGTTCTCGCACGACAAGGCGCAGAAGTTCCTGCTGGTCGTCGATGGCGAGAACAACGTGATCTGGATCGTGCGTCGCGGCGACGGCGTGATCGTCGCGCACATTGGCCACAGCGGTCGCAACGCCGGCCAGTTCCACTGGGTGCACCAGGCGGTGATGGACTCGCGCGGCGATCTCTACACGGGAGAGGTCGAGACCGGGAAGCGACTGCAGAAGTTCGTGCTCGGAACGCGCTAGCCACTGGCGGCGAGCGCCCGCTCGACGCAAAGCGTCGTGCCGCTCCCGTCCTGCGGCTGCCGGTCGTCGCGAACAGAACCCGTTATGAGTGCCCGCGCACCGCCGCTTCGATCCGCGCCACGTCCACCTTCTGCATCTGCATCATCGCCTCGAAGGCACGTTTCGCGACGTCGCCACCCTTGGCCATCGCCTCGGTCAGGACGCGCGGCGTGATCTGCCACGAGAGGCCCCACTTGTCCTTGCACCAGCCGCACATGCTCGCGGCCCCGCCGTTGCCGACGATCGCATCCCAGTAGCGGTCGGTTTCCGCCTGGTCATCGGTCGCGATCTGGAAGGAGAACGCCTCGCTGTGCGTGAATCTCTTGCCGCCGTTGAGACCGAAGCACGGGATGCCGCACACGGTGAATTCCACGGTGAGCACGGTACCGGCCTTGCCGCCTGGAAAGTCGGTGGGTGCGCGGTGCACGCTACCGACCTTGCTGTCGGGAAAGGTCTCCGAGTAGAACCGCGCCGCGCCTTCCGCGTCGCTCTCGTACCACAGGCAGATCGTGTTCTTGGACTTCATTCGACTCGCTCCCGATGTCCAAAATATGGGACCGCGCCTCGGGGTCGCGGGGCGTGTTAGCCGAGAAACAGCAGAAAGGGTATTGCAACCAGATACGCAATGGTAACGATAGCGACCAGAACGACGGCGAGTGCCGAGAACGGCTTCCGGCCGACGTCGACGAGGCGTGCTGCCTGTTGGCTTAGCCACGCGAAACCGCGTGCGCCACGGATGACGCCACCGGCAAGCAAGTAGATCCAGAGCCAAACCGACGTCATCATCGTTGTCGCGAGCCAGAACCATGCCGGGACCAGAGTCGGCTTCTGTGCTCCCGCGAACAGCAGATCAATGTCCTCCCGCGCGTCGAAGGCGAAATCGGACCAGGTAAGATGCGTCGCGCCGGCGTCGAGATCAATACAAAAGAGCGCTATCACCAGCGCCGTCAAGGCGATCAGCGCCGACGCAGCGGCGTTGACGCAAAGCACGGCGGCTGTAGCCAGCGGCGATCGCGCTCGCGCTAGGAATGCAATCCAGAAACGCGTCTGTGTCAGTGACAGGTAGTCCGGAACCACGCTCAGGACGATCGACAACCAGGCGAGCGCCCCGAGGTCCCAAAGCGAACTCTCTCGATACGCGTCGGAAACCGTGCTGGCGTGCAGCCCGCTCTCGACCCGCACGTCGATCCGGAAGTCTTCC
>CAYNCY010000326.1:0-4930 GCA_964395195.1 uncultured Steroidobacteraceae bacterium | reverse complement strand
TCGTCGGCGGCATGACCAACGACATGGCGTCGGAGTTCGATCCGTTCTCGCCGCAGTTCGGTGAGAAGTTCGGCGTGCCGAACCTCCCGATCCGCATGCGCGACTTCATGGGCGACGAAGTGACCCGCGTGTACGGCGACCAGTGGGGCGCGTACAACGGCCTGTACTTCTCGAGCTGGGAAGTGAACCCGCCGAACCCGACCGGCTACGCGCCGCAGATGTCGGTGGCGTGCATGAACGACCCGGGCCCGATCGCCGACCCGACGGGTGCCATCGACCCGGCGACCGGCCAGGTCGCGATGATCACGGATCCCGCCTACAACCCGGCCTACAGCAACTTCTGCTACGAGCAGCCGTTCATGCCGGGCTTCACCGACTACATGGACACGCCGGTCGTCCCGACGCAGGCGTTCGCCGATCACTACAACCTGCCGGACGCGGAATATCCGGACGGCACGCCGATGATCAAGTCGGTCCGTGGTGACATCGGTCCGTGGCTCGCGGGCATCCCGGGTGCCGTGGTCTCCGTCGCCGTCACGAACGGCGGCAGCGGCTACACCAGCCCGCCCACCGTCTCGTTCCCCGGAGCCCTCGGCGGCACCGGTGCGACGGCGACGGCGAGCCTCGTCTCGGTCGTCTCCTCGGTGCGCGTGACCCGCGGCGGGTCCGGCTACACGAGTGCCCCGGCCGTGTCCTTCGCGGGCGGCGCCGGCAGCGGCACCGTGGCGACGGCCAACATCGCCACGGGCGTCACCTCGGTGCGTGTCACCGTGGGTGGCTCCGGCTACGGCAACAACGCCAGGGTCAACTTCAGCGGCGGCGGCTGCGCGGGCGTCACCGGCACCGTTAACCGGTTCCGCGGCGCGATCACGGGCGTCAACATCACCAACCCGGGCACCTGCACGGGAGTGCCGACGGTGTCCTTCACCGGCGGCACCGGTGCCACCGCCACGGCGACCGTCTCGGGCTACGTCACCTCGGTCACCGTCAACAACGGCGGTTCCGGCTACACCGGGACGCCGCTGGTGTCCTTCACGGGCGGCGGCGGCGTGAATGCCGCTGCCACGGCCTCGCTGGTCGGCAGCGTCGCCGCGGTGCAGGTCACCAACGGCGGCACGGGCTACCACAACGGCAACGTCACCTTCTCGGGCGGCAGCGGCTCGGGTGCGACCGGCACCGAAACGGTGGAGGCGGCCGCCGTGCTGACCATCACCGCCTTCGGCGACCGCGTCGTCCAGAACCCGAACTTCACGGGCCCGAGCGGCATGAGCGCTCCTTACAACACGAAGACCATCACGCGGCACTACGGCTTCGGCGCACAGCCGGCCAAGTGCCCGACGGGCGCGGGCGTGGCCTGCCCCAACGTGACGGTCGGCGGGTTCCCGATGACGAACGTGGTCTGGAACGACACGACGATCACCGGCACGATCCCGACCAACATCCCGGCGTGCCCGTACCAGCAGCGCGGCCAGGAAGCGCAGCAGTGCGGCGAGCTCGTGATCCTCAAGGACGACGGCAAGCAGTCGATCGACGGCATCACGGTCACCGTGGGTGGCAAGACCCCGGTCCGCGTCACGCCGTCGAGCCCGAGCAGCACGACCTTCGGCGAGTTCTTCGCCAACCCGCTGCAGACGGCGATCGACAACGCCGCGCCCGGCGACCTGATCATCGTCGACGCGGGTTCGTACCGCGAGAACCTGATCATGTGGAAGCCGGTCCGCCTGCAGGGTGTCGGCGCGGGATCGGTGACGGTCAACGCGGACGCGCACCCCGCCGGCAAGATGGATTCGTGGCGCCGCCGGGTCAGCTGCCTCTTCGGGCTGACCATCGATGGCGTGCCGAACCCCGGCAACGTGAGCTACGACAGCTCCGGCCAGTGGACCTGCCCGGATGCGATGTACTTCCGCGCCGACCGTATCCCCTTCGAGGGCTTCGTCGGCTGGGATGCATCGAGCAACGGCAACCTGGCGCAGGTGCTCCAGGAGCCCTCGCTGATGGGCGCCTACGAGGGTGGCGGCATCACGGCCGTCGGCCGCGGCGTGAACCAGCGTGGTTCGGGTGACAGCGACATGTGGGGCCAGGTCGGCGGTGCCGGCACGTTCCCGGATGGCAGCCGTTACGTGAACGCGACGACTGACTGCGCGACGGCGACGACGTCGGCGACCGAGGATGACTACGGGACCAGCAACTACCTCTGCAACCCGTCAGGAATCGACGGCCTCAACATCATCAACAGCTCGCAGGGCGGTGGCGGCATCTTCCTGCACGGCTGGAACCACCACATGCAGATCGCCAACAACCGCCTGTCCGCGAACGCGGGCACGCTGTCGGGCGCGATCAACGTCGGCAACGGCGAGACCCCGCCGGCGTTCACGGTGGACAACGTGATCTGCGGCAACCTCGGCCTCGGCTTCGGCGTACCGACGCCGCTGTGCCCGCCGGTCCCGCCGGAGGTCGGCACGGTGCCGGTCGGCGGCGTGATCCCGATGCAGCTGGATGCGCACGTGCACGTCCACCACAACCAGATCCTCGACAACGCGTCGATCGGCGACGCGCTGTTCTCGGGTTCGCCCGCGGGCGCTGGTGGCGTGACGGTGAGCACGGGCTCGGACTTCTACGAGATCGACCACAACTGGATCGCGGCGAACCTGACCTCGAGCGACGGTGGCGGCATCGCGCAGATGGGCGTCAGCTTCAACGGCAGCATCCACAACAACTACGTGCTGTTTAACCAGGCCAACAACCCGACCCTGCCGGTCGACGGCGGCGGCATCGTGATCATGGGTGCGCAGGAAGACCGCACGCTGGCCAACGGCCAGGAGTGCGGTGGCACCTCCGACGTCGACTGCCCGCCGGGCATCGGCGACGGCACGGGCCCGGGCCTCGTCATCGACTCGAACCTCATCGTCGGCAACAGTGCCGAGGACGGTAGCGGCGGTGGCCTGCGCCTCAGGCAGACGAACGGTACGGAAGTCGGTGCCTTCCTGAACGCGCCGGACCGCTGGTACGGGATCACGGTGACCAACAACATCATCGTGAACAACGTGGCCGGCTGGGACGGCGGCGGCGTGTCGCTGCAGGATTCGTTCAAGACGACGTTCATCAACAACACCGTCGCGCGCAACGACACGACTGCCTCGGCAGGCGTGCTGTTCAAGACGCTCGGTGCGATTGATGCGGCCTCGCCGCCCCCGGGCTGCGTGCCGACGCCGGACCCGAACAATCCGCAGGCGCCGGGCTGCCAGCAGACCAATGCTCCGGCCTTCCCGCAGCCGGCGGGTCTCGTGACCATGCAGAACACGCCGAACATGATGGCGCAGTTCACCGGCAACGTCGTTTGCCCGGCCGGCTTCGGCTACGGCAACCCGACGACGGGTAGCGACAACACGTCGGCGCGGACCAACGGGCGCTGCCTGCTGGTCAGCCTGCCGAAGATCCAGAATGACCTGTTCTGGCAGAACCGTGCCTTCCACATCGGCATCACGCAGCCGACGGGCCCGAACGTGTACTCGCACCAGGCGATCGTGGAGCTGCTGCCACAGCCGGCCGTGCCGCAGGCCTTCACCGGCGACTGCAGCAACATCCCGGCGTCGTACCAGGACTCGACCGGTTCGCACGACCTCTATTGGGACCTCGGCGTCCGCATGGACACGAGCCCGACGGCGCATGCGCTGTTCTTCACCTCGGCGGTCGTCGGCCAGGGCTACCAGCTGGGTGCCGCGGCGACGGCCACGGTGTCGGGCGGGGTGACGGGGATCGTCGTCACGCTGCCGGGCTCGAACTACACGGTGGCCCCGACCGTGACGCTGAGCGCGCCGACTCTGGCCGGTGGCACGCAGGCGACGGCGACGGCGGTGCTCGCGGCGGACGGGACGGTGGCCTCGATCACGGTCACGGCCCCCGGTTCCGGTTACTCGAGCGAACCGTCGGTGACCATCACGGCGGCGGCGGGCGACACCACCGGTGCCGGCGCGACGGCCTCGGCCGCGATCAGCGGCAAGGTCACGAGCCTGGTGCTGACGGTGAACAACGCCGATGGCCTCGGTTCGGGCACGGGCTACACGAGCACGCCGACCATCGTCATCGACGCGCCGGCGTGCACGATCAACGGCACGAGCTGCATCCAGGCGACGGCGACGGCGACGATCAACGCGGGGGCGGGCGACGTGCGGAGGATCCGGCTCGTGAACCCCGGGGCGGGCTACACGACGAGCCCGTTCGTGACCTTCGTCGGTGGTGGCTTCACCATCAACACGGCCGATGGCCGCAATGGCAACACGAACGTGCCGATCGCGCTCGCGGCGAGCAATTCGATCGTGTCGGATGGGACCAACCTGGCCGGCCTGCAGGGTGGGACCGGGGCCATCACGCCGACAGCCACTCCGGTGCTGCGTCCGTACTGCAACGGCGCGCGCATTCCGCCGGAGCAGTGCTCGACGGGCCAGGGTGCGAACCACCCCGACATGTGCAAGGGCTACTTCACGCCGGCGGGCCAGTCGGAAACGGCGGGCATCTCGCAGGTGTTCACGCTGAGCGGCATCGCGCCGAACGCGACGGTCGACGAGGGCAACAACTGGATCAACATGACCTACGGTCCGTTGACCCTGTCGCGCCCCGGCACCAACGCGAACGCGATCTCGATCGAGCCGACGGTGGCGGGCACCGACGTTGCGTACGCGAACGGCGCGTACGTGATCGACGGCACCTCGGCGGCCGCGGGCGCGGGTGGCGGCGGCACGGGCGTACCGGCGAAGGACTACTTCGGCCACAACCGCTCGACGGCGACCCCGTCGATCGGCGCGGTCGAGTACATCCCGCCGCCGCCGACCGTGACCGGCATCGTGCCGGCGGACGCGGCCGAGCCGCGTACCGGCAACCGCGCGGTACCGGTGACGATCAACGGCAGCAACTTCACCGCCTGATCGACGAC
>CAYNCY010000325.1:0-4938 GCA_964395195.1 uncultured Steroidobacteraceae bacterium | reverse complement strand
CCGTGCGAGGCTTCCCAACTACGCAGCGATGATTGCACCGTGGAATCTCGGACTGGCACTCGGCATGGTCGTTCTGATAGCTGGGATCTCGAGCTATATCGCCATCCGTAAGGTTCTGCGCATCGAACCATTCGACATATTTCGCGGTTAGGAGTCCCTTCAGCGCGGGAGGCACGATATACGGACACTACCGGTGCGTCGGTTGGCCAGGGCGGTGCGCGAATTGATACGGCACGTGAGTTTCACCTCATAGCGTCAACTCTCGACTTAACGGCTTCAGTCGTTACACAAATCGACAATACGACTCCCGATATGACCATCTTGGGAGTCCGAAGAGTCCGTGAACGGAACTAGATTGGCGATCTGGGGGAATGGCACAGACCGCCACAATATCGATCCAGTTCCCGACTGTGCGACGGCGAATCGGGTTACCGGCGTGGCGCCGGCGACGTAGGCGCACGCCCGGAAATCTCGTCATCGACCCGCGCCGCTACCGCACGGATATTCTTGAGGCGGCGCATCTCAGCGGGCAGCGCGGCCAGAATCGCGGCGGACTCGCGCAGGTGCTCCGCGCGGCGCGAGACATCCACGAGCGCCTCGACGAAGAGTGCCTTCGCGAGGTCAAGGCGCTGCACGGCCGAATCGCGGTTGCGTGCGAAGTATTCGCGCTCAAGTTTGATGACGGGCTCAATCTGCGTCCGGGCATCGTCGGTGCGACCGAGCCTGGCAAGTGCGAGCGCCTCGTAGGTGATCACCCTGGCTTCCCGGCGTTTCTCGGGGCCGCGGAAGAGCGGCGCCGAACGCACGACTTCGAGCGCCTCGCGCGCTGCTTGCTCGGCGCCGGCGTAGTCGCCCAGCCGATAACTCGCCTCGGCAAGCATGAGGCCCGTGAAGATTCGCCGGTCCGTAACCGCAGCGGCAACCGCGAAGTTTCCCGGATGCGATTGCGCGTAAATATCCCGGCTCTTCATCGCGAAGACGCTTGCCGCCTTGGCGTCGCCGTGCAGGAGAGCCATCTCTGCGTGAAAAACAGCGAGCAATCCCTCGGCACGAATCCGTAGTTCGTCGTTTGCAGGGCGCTCGCGCCGGATTGCGTCGACCTGGCGTTCGAGTGCAGCGGTCGATTCCGCGCTGGCGGCGTCATCGCCAAGATCAGCCTGTAACAAGGCACGTGAGGCGTTACCGTAGGCCAGTAACCCGTCCCGTAGCTCGCTTCCGTTCGGACTGGACCGAAGCGAGGCGATCGATCGGCCGAAATCCACGATTGCCGCGCGGGGCTGGCCCATCTCGCGCTCGATTTCGGCCGAGCGGCGCGCGGTCTGCTCGAGTCCAAAACGGTCTTCGATGTTCGTCGGGTCGAGCCTAACGAGCGCGGCGCCGTCCGTGTCAGCTTTCGCAAACAGCGCGATCGCCTGCGCGAGCTGCATCTCGTCGCGCGCGGCGGCTGCGAGATACCCATAGGCACTCTGGCGGGCGCGCAGCGCAACCAGGTGGCCTGGGCGTACGTCGAGCACGCGCTGGGCAAGCGCGACGGCCTCGTTCGCAAGCCTGCGCAACTCCTCGATCCGGCCGCGGTCGTAGAGCGGCTCGCACTCAAACGCCTCCGCTGAGGCATAGTACGCGGCGGCCTGCAGGTCCTTGAGCTCGAGAGCGCCCAGGCTTGCGTACGCAAGTCGCGAACGCTCAATGGCTGCTTCGCCGTGTTCGCCCTGGTAAGTCCCGAGGCTCAGCGCGAGTATCCCGTACGCCCGGCGCACCGCAATTGATGGATTCGGGGCATCGAAGTATGGCCGCACTGTTTCCTCGGCCTTCTCGGCAAGCGCGAGGCCGCTGCCCTTGCCGACCCGATCATCGACGTCGCCCTGTGCGCCGTAGCCAAGCCCCAAGCCGATCGCGGTTCGTTCGCTCGTGTCGCCCGCGCCGCGAAGCTTCTCAAGCGCCACTACTGCCTCGGCCAGAATCTTCCCGGCCTCCTGCAGCTTGCCCCGCATCTGAAGCGCAATGCCGAACCGAACTTTTGCGAGCGCTTCGCTACTGACCGTGTCAGTCGTCTGCAGCGTGGCCGGCAGCGAACGATAGTAATCCAGTTCCTTCTGCCCGAGCTCCAGCACGAGCCCTAGCCGACCGAAGCCCTCGAGCTCGGACGCAAAATCATCGTTCAGGTAGCCGAGCAGGTGCTCGGCCTCGCTTCGCGCCCGTTCCGCCTGGGCGCGGGACTCACGGGCCGCAAGCTCAGCGCGATGGGCCCGCTCGGTGCTCAAGTACGCGAAGCTGGCCGCGACTATGGCAAGGATCGCGAGCACGGCACAGCCAGTCGCGACCTGGCGGGCGCGGACGAGCGCTGCGCGCGCGGCGAGTTCCCGCGTCTTCTGCTCGGCAAGTAAGCGTTCGGTCTTCTCGCGCGCCTCGCGCGCCTGCCGGAGGTCGCGACTTGCCTTGACGACGTCGCACAGGACGTCGTGGGTGAGCTCGACGCGGCGGACGTCAAGCCGTTCCTCGATCCGGAGCAGCCGTCGATTGACGAGGACCGCGAGCGCGTCCGGCGCGGCACCAGCGGCGGCCAGGTTCGCCTGCATCCGCTCCTCGGCGATGTTCTCGCGAAAGCCGGAGGCCGTCAGCAGTTCGTCCTCGATAACCCGCCGCACCGCCGGCGGCTGATCGACCAAGGCACGTTCGTAGAAGCTGCCGAGGATGGCGCTCCGCGACCCATCGAGGATGTCTAGCGAGATTGCATCCCGCCCCTGCGCGAGCCGCGTGTCGTTCAATTCGCGGCAGATCAAGCTGAGGAGAGAGGGCTCAACTTCCGCATTCGCGATCTCGGCGCCTCCTGCGACGAATCGCACGATCGCTGCGGCGACCTCGTCTGATACCAGGCCGGCGCCCGGGCCAGTGACGGCGGCCAGCGCCTGCGCACCGGTCATTGGCGCGAGCCTCAGTCTGTTCTGCGTGATGCTGGGCATCGAGGACTTCAAGCCCTCGAGCGGCGCGAGATAGTCCTCGCGAAGCGCAATCAGCACGCGGTAGTCGCTGCGCGCGAAGTCAAAGCGCTCGGCGGCCGTCTCGTCCGACTCGAGTTTTGCCTCGAGCGCTGCCGGCGGGCGGTTTTCGACGAGGTCGGCGAGGTCGGTTACGAACGTGGCGGCACGCGCCCGGCCGAAGTCATCGCCCTGGCCGAGCGTGAAGATTTCCTCGAACTGGTCGAAAATGAGCAGCGGAATCAGAGTTGCGCCAGCCTCATCGCGCAACACATCGTCGCGGTGGTGGAGAAACTCCCAGAGTGACTCGCCGGCCTCCGCAACGCCTACTTGCGTCCACTCGCCGGATCGCCGCGCCGTGCGCGCTATCGCCTGCTTGATCTGCTCGGCCGGTGGCGGGGATTCGCGCCCGTAGTCGATGCGCACATACACCGGGCAATAGCCCTGCGCGCGCAGGCGCGGTACGAGCCCCGCCCGTAGGATCGAAGTCTTGCCGAGGCCCGACTGCCCGAAAAGCACCGTGAGGCGCTTACGCTGCACCCGTCGGGCGAGTTCCGCGACCTCGTCTTCGCGGCCGTAGAAGTACTGGCGCGTCTCCTCGGTGAAGGAGGCGAGTCCGAGCCACGGATTGCGCGCATCGACTGCCGGTCCCGTCGTGGCGGCAGGGACCGTCCCTTCGACCGCAGCGCTCACGGGTCGCGCGCCTTGATGAAGTCGCGCAGGCGCTGGGCGAAGTCCGCTGGTACGGAGCCTCCCGGGAGTTGCGTGAAGTGAAGCGCGCGGAACCGGTCGGGAACCAGGGCGTCGGCTGCACTCGTCCCATCGATGGTCACGGGCAATACAAACAGCGCACCGTCCGCCATGTTGCGCGAGCGGTCGATCGCGTAGTTCCATTCACGGCGGAAGTAGCCTTCCTGCCTCCGCTCGGTATTCGCGGAAACGACCGGGATGAAATATGAACAGCGGGCGATGTTGCGCTGGATCTTCCGGTCGTAGTCATCGCCGACTTCGAGACGGTCGAGGTCGAACCAGGTCGTGACACCGGCCGCCTCGAGCCCGGTCTTGATCTGCTGGACGGCCGCGAGGTCCTCGCGCGCGTAGCTGATGAATACCGCGTTGTCGGGCATTTCACGCGCCGGCGGCAGGAAGCGGGCGGCGGCAGGGAGCGCCGTGACCTCCGCGGGCTTTCGTCGTACTTGCCAGCGCGTAAAGAGTTCGTCGACGAAGCGCTCAGCGCCCGTGTAGACACGCGTCCTGACGCTCACCTGCTGCAGGAAGCTCATTAGCCGATCGTCGCCGCTCGAGTGATCGTCGGCGAAGACCTCGCCGACATCACGGGGATCCGACAAGCGTTGTCGCTTCGCCATCCGGAGGAACAGCCGCGCCAGCCAGTTGCTGAAGTTGCTACCGATAAAGAGCAGGTGGTTGTGCTCGAGTTCGTGAAACAGCTTCTCTGGAACCAGATGCTCGCTCTGCAGTGCGCAGATGTACTCGAGGATGTCCTCGTCCGAGATCACGTACGTCGGCGACGCCGAGAGTCGGCCAAAGAGGTGATATACGACCGGTCGCTGCAGACGATCGCGCTCGGACGGCAGGTCAGCAACGCGATTCGGGGCGTAGGCGATGACCTCGGTCGACTGCGCACCGCCGAAGCGCTCGAGGTTCACCGCCTGCTCAATCAGGCTGTCAAACGTCGTGGTCACAAACACGTCGAAGTCGCTGATGCAGGCGAGCCGGCGCAACGCCCGCGGCGGCTCGAAGTTCGCCTCGCGCAGGATGGCCCGCAGTCGCACGTACGCTTCCTCCCGCCGGCCGCGTGCCGCCAGGAACCAGCAGACGACGTCGTTCAGCGTGTAATGCTTCGGGAGCATCGCGGTGTCGACGTTGAGGCGGGCGGCGAGCTTCTCGGCGGCCCAGTCGTAGAGCTGCCGCGGACCCTGGTCGGTGGCGACCTGCAGAAGCT
>CAYNCY010000324.1:0-4947 GCA_964395195.1 uncultured Steroidobacteraceae bacterium | reverse complement strand
CCGAAGGGCGCCTACGCGGGGCTCATGCCGCAGTTCGGTTACCTGAGCGACGCCGACGCGGCGCTCATCCTGACGCACGTGCGCTCGAGCTTCGGCAACCACGCGAGCGCCGTGACGCCCGCGATGGTGGCGGCCGCCCGCGCCGTGCGCCGGGGACGCTGAGCAGTTATCCGACTCACTGGCGGGACGCGCGCGTCCCGGGAGGCTCGCCGTGCCACGCATCGCGCTCACGATCATCCTGCTCGCGCTCTCGAACGTCTTCATGACCTTCGCCTGGTACGCGCACCTCAAGGAACTGAGCCAGCGGCCGTGGTGGATCGCCGCGTTCGCCTCGTGGGGCATCGCGCTCTTCGAGTACCTGCTGCAGGTGCCGGCGAACCGCATCGGCTTCGCGGTGCTCTCGATTCCGCAGCTCAAGATCCTGCAGGAGATCATCACGCTGGCGGTGTTCGTGCCCTTCGCGCTCCTCTACCTCAAGCAGGGCCTCAAGCTCGACTACGCGTGGGCCGGATGCTGCATGATCGGCGCCGTCTACTTCATGTTCCGCAGCCAGGGGTGAGCGCGATGACCGACACCGTGATCCACCGGCGCGTCGCCGCGCTCAATGCCGGGGGCGATCCGGGCGAAGTCGCGCGCCTCGCCGCGGGCTGGGTCGTGCTCGGGGACCCGCAGGTCATCCGCGGCTACTGCCTCTTGCTGCCGGACCCGGTCGTTGCCGACCTCAACGCGCTCGCCGGCGCCGCGCGCGCGGCCTTTCTCGCCGACATGGCGCACGCGGGCGACGTGCTGAGGGCGGCGCTCGGGGCGACGCGCATCAACTACGCGATCTACGGGAACCAGGACCCGGCGCTGCACGCGCACATCTTTCCGCGGCGCGCGGACGAGCCCGCCGCGCTCGCGACCGCGCAGCCGTGGGCGTACGACTGGCAGGCCGCGGAGCGGTTTTTGCCGGCGAAGCACGGCGAACTCGTGCAGCTGCTGCGCGCGGCGTTCGCCGCCGCGCGCTGAGCCCCCGGCCTAGCCCGCGGTGCGCGTGCCCGGGCCCGTCAGGTGCCCGACGCCGTCGCCGAGCGCGCCCACGAGCGCGGTGAACGAGTCAAGTGGCGCCGCGCAGGTCGAACCGCGGCAGACGTACGCGATCGCGGCGCCCACTGGCACCTTGCTCGCGAGCGCGGGCGGCAGGCCCGCGACGTCCGCGGCGATCGCAAACACCTTGCGGCGCGGCGCGTAGAGCCGCGCGAGCTGGTCGCGCCAGACGGCGACGACCGACGCCGAGCCGCGCACGATCACGGTCTCGGGCGGGTAGATGAGCTCCTCGAGCGCATCGAGGAGCGAGGCGTGCAGCGGCGGGTGGTTCGCGATCGATGCGGAGGCCGCGCGCAGCGTCCGCTGCGCGGCGTCGAGGTAGCGCGGCTCGCCGAGGAGGTGGCCGAGCCGGATGAGGACGCGCGCCGCAATGCCGTTCGCCGAGGGCAGGGCCTCGTCGGCGAAGGACTTGGCGCGGTGGATCAGGGGCTCGGCGTCGTTGGCCGTGAACCAGAAGCCGCCGGCCTCCCGGTCCTCGAAGTGCTCGAGCGCCGCCTCGATGAGCGCGACCGCCCACTCGAGGTCCGCCGTGCGCCAGCGGGTCGCCAGCAGTTCGAGGAGCGCATCGGCCAGGAACACGTAGTCATCGACGTAGGCGAGGACGTGCGAGCGCCCGTCCTTGTGCGTCGCGAAGAGGCGCCCGTCGCGCCAGAGCTCCGCCTTCAGGAAGTCGACCGCCCGGGTCGCGCTCGCGGCGAGGTCCTCGCGCTTGAGCGTGCGCGCCGCGATCGCGAGGCCGCGGATCATCAGCGCGTTCCAGGAACAGAGGATCTTGTCGTCAGTGCCGGGCCGCACGCGCTTGGCGCGGGCCGCGGCGAGCTTGGCGAGGCCGCTCGCGAGGCGCGCCTCGACCACCTCGGTGGTCGAGCCGAGCTCCCGCGCGAGGGCCTCGGTCGCGACGTAGGCGTGCAGGTGCCAGTGCCGGCCCTCGAAGTTGGGCGCCCGGTCGAGGCCGAAGCGCCGCGCCAGCACCGCGTAGTCCTCGGCGCCGACGAGGGTCGCGACCTCGGGGGCGTCCCAGACGTAGAACTTGCCTTCCTCGCCCTCGGAGTCGGCGTCGATGCTCGAGTAGAAGCCACCGGCCGGCGCCTGCATTTCCGCGAGCGCCCAGTCGGCGGTGCCGTTCGCGGCGGCCCGGAAGAGCGGATCGCCGGTTGCGATGGCGGCCTCGGCGTAGAGCGCGAGCAGCGGGCCGTTGTCGTACAGCATCTTCTCGAAGTGCGGGATCATCCAGTGCGCGTCGACCGAGTAGCGCGCGAAGCCGCCGCCGACGTGATCGTACAGGCCGCCCTCGGCCATCCGCGTCAGGGTCAGCGTCGCCATGTAGAGCGCGCGCAAGTCCGGCGTCGAGGTCAGCGCGCTCGCCGACCAGTGGCGCATCAGCCGTTCGCTGAAACCGACGTGCGGAAACTTGGGCGCCGACGTGAAGCCGCCGAACTCGGCGTCGAAGGTGCCCTCGAGCATCGTGCGCGCGCGATCGAGCGGCTCGCGCGAGAGGACCGTGTCCGCCGGCGGCGCGACCGGTGACATCGCGCGGAACACCTCGAGCAGGCGCCCGTTCTGGTCGCGGATCGCGGCCTGCTGCTCGCGGTAGAAGGACTCGACGCGGGTCAGGATGTCGCTGAAGGCGGGATTGCCCTGGCGACGCTCGGGCGGGAAGTACGTGCCGCCGAAGAACGGCACCTGATCATCGGCCGTCAGGAACATCGTCAGCGGCCAGCCGCCGTTCTGGTGCGTCAGCACCTTGAGCGAGACCTGGTAGATGCGGTCGATGTCGGGACGTTCCTCGCGGTCGACCTTGATGCACACGAAGCGCTCGTTCATCAACGCCGCGGTCGCCGGGTCCTCGAAGGACTCGTGCGCCATCACGTGGCACCAGTGGCAGGCCGAGTAGCCGATCGAGAGGAGGATCGGCTTGTCCTCGACCCGGGCCCGCTCGAGTGCCTCCGCTCCCCACGGGTACCAGTCGACGGGGTTGCCGGCGTGCTGCTGGAGGTAGGGGCTGGTCTCGGCCGCGAGACGGTTGCGCGGCGGGCCGGGCGCTCGGTGCATCGTAGGAATCCGGATTGCGGTCGCGCGTCGGCTAGAATGCCGGCGCCCGCTCATTATACGCGAGCCGCTCGACCCGCGGCCGCGCCCAGCCCGCCCACCGGCAAGAGTCCCCGATGCCCGACGCCACCGAAGCCGCCGCCACCCCGGGGGCCAGCGCCTATCCCGTCCTCAAGCTGAAGCGCCACGAGGAGCGCCGCGTCGTCGCGGGTCACCTCTGGGTATTCAGCAACGAGATCGACACGGACGCGACGCCGCTCGTGGGCTTCGAGCCCGGCAGCCTCGTGGCCATCGAGTCCGACCGCGGCAAGTTCCTCGGCTACGCCTACGTAAATCCGCACTCGCTGATCGCGGCCCGGATCCTGTCGCGGCACGCGGGGTTCCAGCCGGGGCAGGGGCTCCTGACGCACCGGCTCAACGTCGCGCTCGCGCTGCGCGAGCGGCTGTACCCGAGACCGTACTACCGGCTGGTGCACGGGGAGTCCGACGAGCTCCCCGGCCTCGTCGTCGATCGCTACGGCGACACACTGGTCGTGCAGATCGGCACCGCCGGCATGGAAGCGCAGAAGGCCGCGATCCTCGGGGCGCTCGAGAAGGTCATGAAGCCGAGCCACGTGGTCTTCAAGAATGACGGCGGCGCGCGCGAACTCGAGGGACTGCCGAGCTACGTCGAGGCCGCGCGCGGCACGCTCCCCGCCGAGGTCGAGGTCGAGGAGGGCGGGCTCAAGTTTCGCGCGCCGCTCGCCGCCGGCCAGAAGACCGGCTGGTTCTACGACCAGGCCTGGAACCGGCGCGAGTTCCTGGGTGCGGCCAAGGGCGCGAAGCGCGTGCTCGATGTGTTCAGCTACGTCGGCGCCTGGGGCCTGCAGGCCGCCCGGGATGGCGCCGAGGTCACGTGCATCGATTCATCGAGCACGGCCCTCGAGGCGGCGAGCGCGAACGCGGCTCGCAACCGCCTCGCGATCACGACGCTGAAGGACGACGCCTTCGACGCGCTCGAGGCGCTCGTCGAGGCGCGCGAGAAATTCGACGTCGTGATCGTCGATCCGCCGGCCTTCATCAAGCGGCGCAAGGACGCCGGCAAGGGCGAGGCCGCGTACAAGCGCCTCAACCAGCTCGCCATGCAGCTGCTGCCACGCGATGGGCTCCTGGTCAGCTGCTCGTGTTCCTACCACCTCGAGCCCGATGCGCTCCTCGATGCGATCCAGAAGGGCGGACGGCACCTCGGCCGCTTCGTGCAGGTGCTCGCGAGCGGCGGGCAGGCGCCCGACCATCCGGTGCACCCCGCGATCCGCGAGAGCCGCTACCTCAAGGCGTTCCTGTGCCGGGTCACGCACGACTGAGGCGGTGCCGTGGACGCTGACCTCCTGGCCCGTGCCGTGTGCCGTGCGCTCGTGCTGCCGCCGGGCGGCCCGCTCATCGTCGGCGCCCTCGGACTCGCGCTCTTCCGGCGCCGGCCGCGCCTCGGGCGCGCCCTCGTCGGGCTCGCCCTCGGCGTGCTCCTCGCGCTCTCGCTGCCGATCACTGCCACCCTCCTGACCGAGAGCGTCGAGCGCTACCCGCCGCTCGCACCGCCCTGGCCGGCGTCGGACGTCATCGTGGTGCTCGGCGGTGGAATTACGCGCGGGACGCCCGCGGTCCCGAGCGCCGCGAGCCTCGAGCGACTCGCCTACGGCGCCGGGCTCGCGCGTGCGACGGGCCTGCCGCTCTTCCTGTCGGGTGGCATCGTCGATGGCGCCGAGGCCGAGGCGCAGGTGATGCAGCGGGCGCTGCACTCCGAGTTCGGGCTCGAGGCACGCTGGCTCGAGACAC
>CAYNCY010000323.1:0-4949 GCA_964395195.1 uncultured Steroidobacteraceae bacterium | reverse complement strand
CCCGCGGCACGCAAGAGCACCTCGAGCACCCGGAACTCGGCGCCGGTGAGCTCGACGGTCGCGCCGCGCACCTGCGCGCGATGCCGCGCGGGGTCGAGACGGAGCGAGCCGAGCACGAGCGGCTCGCGCGGCACGTTTCGGTCGCTCGCGCGCCGCAGCACCGCGCGGATGCGGGCGACGAGCTCGCGCGGGTTGAAGGGTTTGGGAAGGTAGTCGTCCGCGCCGAGCTCGAGCCCGACGATGCGATCGACGTCATCGCCCCGCGCCGTCAGCATGAGGACGGGCGGCGCCGAATCCGAAGTCCGAAGCGCACGCAGCACGTCGAGGCCGCTGCGACCCGGCAACATCACATCGAGAACCACGAGATCGAGCGAGGCATCGCCCCGCGGCTGCGTGAGGCGCTCGAGCGCCTCGCCACCGTCGTGCGAGGTGAAGACCTCGAAGCCTTCGCGGCCGAGGTACTCCCCGAGCATGCTGGTCAGTTCCTGGTCGTCGTCGACCAGCAGGATGCGCGGCGGGACGGCAGTGTCTTTCATGAATGAATGGTGAGCCCGAGCCGTCGTGCTGTCACGCTTCCTGTCGCTCACTTGACGATTCTTTGCCGCTACTTTGCGGTAAGCCGTGTCCGCAACGCGTCAGTCTTTGGCACGCTATCCATCGACCGTGACTCACCCCCCCGAGCTCACGAGGAGTCCTTAGATGAACCGCAAGAATTTTCTGACCCTGCTGGCCGGCGTCGGCGCCGTCGCGCTCCTCGCGGGCGCGGCGATCGCGACGCAGGCGCAGACGCCGCCGCCGGAAGACGGACACGACCACCGCGGCCCGCCCGGACATCCGCCCGGCCCCGGCATGATGATGATCCCGGGCCTCTTCCCGCCGGGTGCACTGCCCCACGTCGCGAAGAAGCTGGGCCTCAGCGCCGATCAGGAAACCCAGATCAAGGGCATCCTCGATCAGGCGAAGCCTGCCTTCGAGAAGCTGCACGGCCAGGTGCACGCGAGCATGGTGCTCCTCGCGAAGACGCGTCCCGACGACGCGAGCTACGCAAGCGTGGTCGCGAACGCGAGCCACGCGATGAGCGATCTCGCGGGCCAGATGGTCACCCAGGGCAGCCAGGTGCGCGCGCAGGTGTTCGGCGTGTTGAATGCCGATCAGAAGACGAAGCTCGTCGAGCTCGAGGCTCACATGCACGACGGGCACGGACCCGGTGGCCCCGGGCACCATCACCCGGACGGGCCGCCGCCCCCGGACGGCGCTCCGCCGCCCCCGCCGCGCTGAGCCAACGGGCCTAGCGATCGCGCTTCTGGTTGCGCGCGTACTCGACGTAGCGCCAGAGGTACCAACTCGCCGTCGTACGGTAAGGCGCCCAGCGCGCCCCGTACGCGGCGAGCGCGTCGGGCTTCGGCGCCTGGCGCTTCCCGAACAGGAGCTGGTAGCCGAGCCGGATCCCGAAGTCGCCGACCGGCAGCACGTCCGGGCGATTCAGGTTCGACATCAGGATCATCTGCGCGGTCCAGCGGCCGACCCCGCGCACCGCGCTCAGGCGCTCGATGATCTCCTCATCGCTCAAACGCGCCATGCGCCGCCGCTCGGGCACGGTGCCATCGAGCGTGCGTGCCGCGACATCCTTCATCGCGGCAACCTTGGCCCGCGAGAGGCCGGCACCGCGCAGCTCGGCATCGCTCGTCGCGACGAGCTCCTCCGGTGTCGGGTAGCGCACGCCTGGATAGAGCCGCTTGACGCGCCCGAGGATCGCGAGCGCCGCGTTGCCGTGCACCTGCTGGTGCGCGATCGCATGCAGGAGCGCCTCGAACGGCGAACCCCGCCCGCGTTTCTGCGCGCACGGGCCGATCACCTCGATCGCGCAGGCCATGCGCGGACACGCGGCGCTGAGCGCCGCTTCCGCCGCCGACGGTTCAGGGGCCCCGAGGCGCGCCACGCGCCTCAGCGCTTCATGGACCCGAAGAACTCGTCGTTGGTCTTCGTGTCCTTCATCTTGTCGATCAGGAACTCGACCGCCGCGAGCTCGTCCATCGGATGCAGGAGCTTGCGCAGGATCCACATCTTCTGCAGTTCCGCATGGTCGGTGATCAGCTCTTCCTTGCGGGTTCCCGAGCGGTTGATGTTGACCGCAGGGTAGATGCGCTTCTCGGCGATGCGACGATCGAGGTGGATCTCGGAGTTACCGGTACCCTTGAACTCCTCGAAGATCACATCGTCCATGCGCGAGCCCGTATCGATGAGCGCGGTCGCGATGATCGTCAGCGAGCCGCCTTCCTCGATGTTGCGCGCGGCGCCGAAAAAGCGCTTCGGACGCTGCAGCGCATTCGCATCGACACCGCCCGTCAGCACCTTGCCTGAGCTCGGCACGACGGTGTTGTAGGCGCGCGCGAGGCGGGTGATGGAGTCGAGCAGGATCACGACGTCGCGCTTGTGCTCGACGAGGCGCTTGGCCTTCTCGATCACCATCTCGGCGACCTGCACGTGCCGGCTCGCCGGCTCGTCGAAGGTCGAGGCCACGACCTCGCCCTGCACGGTGCGCGACATCTCGGTGACTTCCTCGGGCCGCTCGTCGATGAGCAGCACGATCAGGACCACCTCGGGGTGGTTGAAGCTGATGCTGGTCGCGATGTTCTGCAGGAGCATCGTCTTGCCGGCCTTCGGCGGCGAGACGATCAGGCCGCGCTGGCCCTTGCCAAGCGGCGCGCAGAGGTCGATGACGCGGGCCGTCATGTCCTCGGTGCTGCCGTTGCCGCGCTCGAGCTTCAGCCGCTTGGTCGGGTGCAGCGGCGTCAGGTTCTCAAAGAGCGCCTTGTTGCGCGAGCTCTCGGGGGCGTCGAAGTTGATCTGACCGACCTTGAGGAGCGCGAAGTAGCGTTCGCCGTCCTTGGGCGGGCGGATGAGCCCTGAGATCGAATCACCCGTGCGCAGGTTGAAGCGCCGGATCTGGCTCGGGGAGACGTAGATGTCGTCGGGGCCGGCGAGGTAGGAGCCGTCGGACGAGCGCAGGAAGCCGAAGCCGTCCTGCAGGATCTCGAGCACGCCGTCACCGTAGATGTCCTCGCCGTTGCGGGCGTGGGCCTTCAGCAGCGAGAAGATGACATCCTGCTTGCGCTGCCGGCCGACGTTCTCGATGCCGAGACCTTCGGAGACCTGCACGAGCTCGTGGATCGGCTTCTTCTTCAGCTCCGTCAGGCTCATCGAGCGGCGGACGCCCTCGAGCTCGGCGGCGGAGATGATCCCGACGTCGTCGCTGTCCGGAAAGTCTTCCGGACCCTGCTGGTTCTGGTTCTGATTCTGGTTCTGGTCGCGGGGTCCGCGCCAGTTCGGGTCACGGTTGCCGTCGGCGTTGCCGCCGCCGCGGTGGCCGCCCTGCCGGTTGCCGCCCTGGCCGCCGCCGCCGCCCTGGCCCTTGGGACGATTACGTCCCGGATTGCCTAGATAACCCCTCACAGGTTGCTGTCCAGGAAGGCCGCGAGCTGGGACTTCGACACCGCGCCGACCTTCTGGGCCTCGACGGTGCCGTTCTTGAAGAGGATCAACGTCGGGATGCCGCGGATGCCGTATTTCGGGGGCGTGGCCGGGTTCTCGTCGATGTTGAGCTTGGCGATCCGCAGGCGATCGCTGTAATCCTTCGAGATGTCATCGAGGATGGGGGCGATCATCTTGCACGGGCCGCACCACTCGGCCCAGAAGTCGAGGAGCACGGGCTTCTCGGACTTGAGCACGTCGCGATCGAAGTTCGCGTCGGTGGTATGGATGATCGTGGCGGCGGCGCGATCGGGGCTCGCGTCGGTGGTGGGTTTGCTGTTTGGACCGCTCACGCGGGGAATCCTCCTAGGCAGGACAATGGGTGAAATGACAGCTGGCTGTCGGGTGGTAAGGGCACGGCAAAGGATCTGGGATGGGTTGGAAAGGCTTGGCTGGTGTGAGTCCGGCTCAGGGCCGGGGGCGGTTGGCAGGCTCTAGGCCCGTTCGAACGCTGTCGATTTGTGGATACAACCGTGACTGCGCGGGTGCGTTACGGCAAAATGCGCGCTTCTGGAGCCATCCACCCTTCCGGGCGCTCGAAGCTCCCTGGGAAACCTCCCGCGGAGCAGTCCCTCGGAGCGATCCCTCGGGGTGATCAAATGCCGGGTGGAAGGACTCTCGAGACCGGAATTGGTGCGGCAGGGCTGCCGTATGGGCCGATGTTTTAGCGGTTCCCAAGCCGCTTTGCAAGCCTCCCGCAACCGGTGAACCGATTACAAATGTGGTATCCGTGACGCATCAGACACCTGTAACTGACATCAGTTTCTCCAGCCTTCACCTGCCCGAGCCGCTGGCCCGGGGCATTGCCGACGCCGGATTCGAGCGCTGCACCCCGATCCAGGCAGGCACCCTGCCGCGCGCCCTGGCGGGCCTCGACGTCGCCGGCCAGGCGCAGACCGGCACCGGCAAGACGGCGGCGTTTCTGGTGGCGATGTTCGCGCGGATCCTCCGCGACCCCGGCTCCTCCGACCGCCCGATCACGTCCCCCCGCGGCTTCATCCTCGCGCCGACGCGCGAGCTCGCGGTGCAGATCCACCGCGATGCCGAGCTCCTCGGCCAGTACTGCGGCCTGACGCTTGGGCTCGCCTTCGGCGGCGTGGACTACGAGCGGCAGCGCCGCCAGCTGGAGTCCGGGGTCGACATCCTGATCGGCACACCGGGCCGGATCATCGACTACTTCAAGCAGCACGTATTCGACTTGAGGCACGTGCAGGTGCTGGTGCTCGACGAGGCGGACCGGATGTTCGATCTCGGCTTCATCGCCGACATCCGCTACCTGATGCGCCGTCTGCCCGAACCCGCCGCGCGGCTCTCGATGCTGTTCTCGGCGACCCTCTCGCAGCGCGTTCTCGAGCTCGCCTACGAGCACATGAACGAGCCCGTACTCGTGCAGATCGAGCCCGAGAAGGTCACCGCGG
>CAYNCY010000322.1:0-4959 GCA_964395195.1 uncultured Steroidobacteraceae bacterium | reverse complement strand
TCCTTCGGTGTCCTCTACGAGAAGAACAAGCTGAGCGCGAGCCTCAACTGGGACTACGACGGCAGCGCCGTCGCGGAGACCTTCACCGAGATCGAAGGCTGGTCGGCCTACCAGAAGAGCTTCTCGTGGGTGACCGCCCAGGCCTCTTACGAATTCATCCCCGGGCTCAAGGTCTACCTCGAGGGCAAGAACCTGACGAACGCGATCGCCCGCACCTTCCTCGCCGGCCGCGACGATGCGATCTGGAGCGGTGGCCTGACCGGCACGAGCAGTTCGGTCGGCCAGGGCTACACCGCCTACGGCCGCACCTTCACGGCCGGCGTCAGCTATCGCTTCTAGGTCACCGTGACGGCACTATTCGACAAGCGCCCGCCAGGGTCGCGTGACCGGGGGTCGCCTTCGTGAGTTCAAGCCACTGGCTTCGGTTTGCACTCTTCACGATGGTGACCTGGGGTGTCTGGGGGGCCTTCATCGGCCTTCCGAACGAGCACGGCTTCCCGGACACGCTGAGCTATGTCGTCTGGGCGCTGACGATGATCGCGCCCGCGGTGTTCGCACTCAGGCGCGCGGGGACGCCGATCCAGCGGGACGGGCGCTCGCTCGCACTCGGACTCGCGATCGGGCTCCTCGGTGCCGGCGGCCAGATGCTCCTCTTCCACGTGCTGACGATCGGCCCCACCTATCTCGTCTTCCCGATCATTTCGCTGTCGCCCGTCGTCACGATCGTGCTCTCGCTCGCGCTCCTCGGCGAGCGCACGGGCAAGCTCGGGGTCGCCGGGATCGTGCTCGCGCTCCTCTCGCTGCCGCTATTCGACTATTCGCCCGGGGAAGGCTCGCACGGCTACGGGCTCTGGTTCTTCCTGTCGCTCGCCGTGATGGTCGCGTGGGGGCTGCAGGGATACTTCATCAAGCTCGCGAACGCGACGATGACCGCCGAGAGCATCTTCGGCTACATGATGCTCACGGCGCTCCTCTTCATCCCGGTCGCCTACGCGCTTACCGATTTTACGAAGCCGATCGAGTACGGTCTCAAAGGACCCTGGCTCGCCGCGGCGATCCAGGTGCTGAACGCGATTGGCGCGCTCCTTCTCGTCTATGCGTTTCGTTACGGCAAGGCCATCGTCGTCTCGCCGCTCGTGAACGCCGGGGCGCCGCTCCTGACCGCGCTCATCGCGCTCTCGATCGCGGGCGTGCTGCCGGGCCCCTTCAAGCTCGCCGCTGTCGCGCTTTCGCTGGGCGGTGCCCTCCTCCTTTCGCTGCAACCGGAGTGAGAAGGGTGCGAGGCGCGGCATGAGCGTGCTGCAGAAGCGGCTCGAGGAACACCGCGCCGGGCGCGGGACGGGCATCTACTCGGTCTGCTCATCGCACCCGGTCGTGATCGAGGCGGCGCTTCGCGAGGCGTCGCGTCGCGGCCAGACCGTCCTGATCGAGTCGACGTCGAACCAGGTCAACCAGGACGGCGGTTACAGCGGCATGACGCCGGCGAGGTTCCGGGAGTATGTCGCCGGGATCGCGGCGCACGCAGGCGTCGCGGGCGCACCGGTGGTCCTCGGCGGCGATCACCTCGGGCCCAACTGCTGGCGGAGCGATCCCGCCGAAGTCGCGATGCAGCGATCCGAGCGGCTCATCGCCGACTACGTCGCCGCGGGCTTTCACAAGATCCATCTCGACTGCTCGATGAGCTGCGCGGGCGATCCGCCGGTGCTCACGGATGCGATCGTTGCCGAGCGCGCCGCGCGGCTCGCCCGGGTTGCGGAGAGCACTGCGCGCTCATCCGGTGTCGAGGCGCCGGTGTACGTGATCGGCACCGAGGTCCCCGTGCCGGGCGGCGCCGCCGAGGCCCTCGAGACGCTCGCCGTCACGACTCCGGATGCCGTTACCGTGACACTCGAGGCGCACCGCGCGGCGTTCCGGAGCGCGGGTCTCAATGCAGCGTGGGAGCGGGTCATCGCGCTCGTGGTCCAGCCAGGCGTCGAATTCGATCACCACAAGGTCATCGACTACGTCCCCGCCAAGGCGCGGACCCTTGCGCAGCGCATCGAGAGCGAGCCCGGGCTCGTGTACGAAGCCCACTCGACCGACTACCAGACGGCGGCGGCGCTCGCGGCGCTGGTCCGCGACCACTTTGCAATCCTGAAAGTGGGTCCTGGCGTCACGTTCGCGCTCCGCGAGATGCTGTGGGCGCTGGTCGCGATCGAAGCGGAGGTGGGCGGCGGACCCGAGGACTCGCTGAAGGACGTCGTGCTTGCGGCGATGAAGAGCGACCCCAGGTACTGGAGCCCGTACTACGCCGATCCCAAGACGCGCGCGGTCGACCTCGAATACAGCCTGAGTGATCGCATCCGCTACTATTGGAATGTCCCGGCGGTCCAGAAAGCGAGCGAGGCTCTCATCGATCACCTGCACAGGCGGCGGATCCCGCTCACGCTCTTGAGCCAGTACCTGCCCGTCCAGTACGCCGCCGTCCGCGCGGGGTCGCTCGCCAACGATCCGCGCGCCCTCTTGCTGCACGGCGTTGGCCGGGTGCTCGAGAGTTACGCCAATGCCTGCGAAGGCCCCGGTCGCTTGTCATGACGCGAATCAGGTCGACGGACGCGTTCGGTCTCGACACGAGTGCCCTCGAGACCGCGGGCGCCGAGTGGACGGCGGCCGAGGTGCTCCAGCAGCCCGATATCTGGCGCGAGGTCGAGGCGCTGATGACGCGGGAAGCCGGACGCATCGGCATCTTCCTCGGTCCGCTGCTCCGACGCCCCGACCTTCGCATCGTGCTGACAGGCGCGGGCACGTCCTCCTTCATCGGCGAGTGCCTGGCACCGGCCATGACGCGCGTGCTCGATCGACGGGTCGAGGCGATCTCGACGACCGATCTGGTCGCGAGCCCCGACAGCTGGCTGCAAGCGCGCGCGCCGACGCTGCTCGTCTCCTTCGCCCGCTCTGGCAACAGCCCGGAGAGCGTGAGCGCCGTCGCGCTCGCGAGTTCGCTCGTTACCCCGTGCGCGCACCTCATCATCACCTGCAACGCGGACGGCGCTCTCTCGCGTTGGGCCAAAGGCCAGCCCGACACGTGCGTGATCCTGTTGCCCGCCGCGAGCAACGACCGCGGCTTTGCGATGACCTCGAGCTTCACCGGCATGGTGCTCGCCGCGGCGCTCGCCTTCGGCCTGTTGACCCCGGGTGACGGTCGCGTGCAGGCGGTCTCCTCTGCCGCCCGCGCGCTCCAGGCTCGACTGCGGCCGACCGTTCAGGCGCTTGTCGAGGCGAAGTTCGAGCGGGTGGTCTACCTCGGCAGCAAGGAGCTCAAGGGCCTCGCTAAGGAGGCGGCGCTCAAGATGCTCGAACTCACGGACGGGCGGGTCGTCGTGACGGCCGAGTCCCCGCTCGGTTTCCGGCACGGCCCGAAGACCGTCCTCAACGCCCGGACGCTCGTCGTCGTCTTCCTCTCCGGGGATGCGTACGCCCGGCGCTACGACCTCGACCTCCTGGCGGAACTGCGCCGCGAAGCCGTGGCGGGACGCGTGCTCGCACTCTCAGGGACCGCCGATGGAGCCCCGGACTCGGATACGATCACGCTCGATGCCAGCCTCCCGAGCGATCTCGAACTCTGCCTCCCCTACGCGGTCTTCGCGCAGACGCTCGCGCTCCTGTCCTCCCTCGCGGTCGGCATGCGTCCCGACCAGCCGAATGCGGCCGGCACCGTGAGTCGCGTCGTGCAGGGGGTCGAGATCTATCCCTGGCGCGGACGCGCGTGAGGCACTACCTCGGCGTCGACGGCGGCGGCACCAAGACAGCCTTCGTACTGATCGACTCGGGCGGAAAGATCCTCGCGACGCACACCGCGGGACCCGCCTACTACTTCGAGGTTGGGCTCGATACCGTCCGCGGAATGATCGCGACGGGAATCGGGGCGATCTGCCGCTCGGCCGGACTCGAGCCGTCCGCCCTCACCTTCTCGTTCCTCGGGCTTCCCGCCTACGGCGAGGACAGCAAGCTCCTCGCAACGCTCGATGCGATGGCGACGCCGCACCTGGCGGCCGGCCGGTATCGCTGCGGCAACGACGCGCTCTGCGGCTGGGCGGGGGCGCTCGCGGGCGGCGATGGCATCAACGTCGTCGCGGGCACGGGCTCGATCGCGTACGGCGAGCATCGCGGCCGGGTCGCGCGATCCGGCGGCTGGGGCGAACTCTTCGGCGACGAGGCCTCGGCGTACTGGGTCGCGCGCGAGGGCCTGACGCTGTTCTCGCGGATGAGTGACGGGCGCGAGCCGAAGGGGCCGCTGCACGCGCGCCTCAAGCGGCACTTCGGGCTGGACGCCGACCTCGACCTCGTTGCCGCGATCTACGGAGCGGGATCCCCGGCACGCAGCAAGCTCGCGGAGCTCTCGGTCGCGATCGCGAATGCCGCCCAGGAGGGCGATCAAGCGGCGCGTGGCATCTTCGCGCGCGCGGCCGGCGAGCTCGCCGATCTCGTCGAGGCGGTGCGCTCGGGACTCGCGATTCCGGCCGGCGAGAGCACCCCCGTGTCCTACTCAGGGGGAATGTTCGCGCTCGAAGACTTGCTGCTCGAGCCGTTTCGCGCCGCGCTCGCGGCGCGCTCCGCGGGCTACCGGCTCCAGACGCCGAGGTTTCCGCCGGCGGTGGGTGCCGCGCTCTACGCCGCGCGGCTCGCAGGGACCGCGCTCGCGACGCTTGCCCGGGAACGACAAGCCACGGACTGACCGGCTCGCGTCCGCACCGCTCCCAGTGCCGGAGCACGCCCTCGAGGACCCTCATCGCCCGCGACGTGCGCGCCGACCATCCTGATTGCCGCCCACGCCAAGGTCGTCATCGGAGTGCCTGAGCCGTCGCCAGTGGGTATTCAGGTACGCCAACCCGGGGACTGGTCCCGATTTCCACGACCAACGGACGGCACAAGACGATGAGCCGATGGGATTCCCCGCCCATCCGGCCGTAGAGTGGGATC
>CAYNCY010000321.1:0-4975 GCA_964395195.1 uncultured Steroidobacteraceae bacterium | reverse complement strand
GACGCGGCGAGCTTCGACCCGGATGTCTACCGGATCCTGAAGCGCTTCCTCGCGGCGCCGCGCATGGCCGAAATCATCGAGGTCGACTGATGCACGAGTTCCTCGCCACCGCGCCCGCAGGCGCCGCCGAACTCCTGGGTGCCGAAGCGCTCGTCGCGGGCGCGAGCGCGTGCCAGGAGCGGCCGTGGGGCCTCAGGTTCAGCGGCGAGCTCATCGTCGGCTATCGGCTCTGCCTCTGGTCGCGTGTCGCGAGCCGCGTGCTCTTGATGATCGGAGAAGCTCCCGCCGCGACGACGGACGAGCTCTATGCGGGCGCCGCCGCGATCGACTGGTCGCTGCACATCGGGCCCGAGGCGACGATTGCGGTCGATTTCGAGTCGGCGCAGTCGGCGCTGACCCACACGCGCTACGGCGCGCTCAAGGTGAAGGACGCGATCGTCGATGGCCTGCGCGCCCGGCGCGGCAGCCGCCCGGACGTCGACACGACGCGTCCCGGCGTCAGGATCAGCGTGCGGGTCGCGCGCGACCGCGCCGTGTTCGCCATTGATCTCTCGGGGGAGAGCCTGCACCGGCGCGGCTGGCGCGACGCCGGCGTCGCGGCACCCCTCAAGGAGAACCTGGCGGCGACGTTGCTGCTCCGTTGCGGCTGGCCCGAGATCGCCGCCGCGGGTGGCGCGTTCGTCGATCCGATGTGCGGTTCGGGGACGCTGCCGATCGAGGCGGCGCTGATTGCCGCTGACCGGGCGCCCGGCCTCACGCGCGACTACTTCGGATTCCTGGGCTGGGCGGGCCACGACGCCGCACTCTGGACGACGCTGCTCGAGGAGGCGCGCGCGCGCGCGGCGGCCTCGACCTGGCCGCCCGGCCGCATCGCCGGGAGCGATCGCGATGGCCGCGCGGTCGAGATCGCGCGGGCGTCGGCGCGCGCCGCGGGCGTCGGCGAGATCGTGCGCTTCGACCAGCGGCCGCTCGCGCAGGCGCGGGCGCTCGCCGCCACGGGCCTCTGTGTCGTGAATCCTCCCTATGGCGAGCGCCTCGGCGAGGCTGAGGCGTTGAAGCCGCTCTACGCGGAACTCGGCGTGGTGTTGCGCGAGCACTTTGCCGGCTGGCACGTGGGCGTCTTCACCGGCAACCCCGCGCTCGGCCGCGAGCTCAAGCTCGAGGCGCGGCGCACACATCGCCTCTACAACGGCCCGATCGAGGCGCGGCTGCTGCGCTTCGAGGTGACGCCCGAGCACTTCTCGCGCGAGCATCGGCCGGGTCGCCTGCCGCCGGTCGATCCTGCGCGCCGCGAATCCCCGGGCGCGCAGATGTTTGGCAATCGGCTCCGCAAGAACCTCGACACGCTCGGCCGCTGGGCGCGACGCGCGGGCGTGGATTGCCTGCGTGTCTACGACGCGGACATGCCGGAGTACGCGTTCGCGATCGACCTCTACGGCGACGGTGCTGGATCCAAATTTGCCTGCGTGCAGGAGTACGCGGCGCCTGCGACGGTCGCGGAGGAGCGCGTGCGGAACCGGCGGGCGGATGCGGTCGCGGTGCTACCCGAGGTGCTCGGCCTCGATGAGGAACACATCTGGTTCCGGACGCGCCGGCGGCAGAAGGGCGCGGACCAGTACCGCAAGGTTGCGGAGGAGCAGGTCTTCCACGAGGTGCGCGAAGGTGGCCTGCGCTTTCTCGTCAACTTCGACGATTACCTCGACACCGGACTCTTCCTCGACCATCGCCTGACGCGCGCGCGCCTGCGCGAGCTCGCGCGCGGACGCCGGTTCCTGAACCTCTTCGGCTACACCGGGAGCGCCTCCGTGTATGCCGCCGCGGGCGGGGCGCAATCGACGACGACTGTCGACCTGTCACGGCCCTACCTCGACTGGGCGCGCCGCAACCTCGAGCTCAACGGCTTCAACGGCCGCGAGCACGTGCTCGTGCAGGCGGATGCGATCGAGTGGCTGCGAAGCGCCCCGGCTGGGGGCTGGGACCTCGTGTTCCTCGATCCCCCGACCTTCTCCAACTCAAAGCGCATGACCGGCACGCTCGACGTGCAGCGCGACTACATCGACCTCATTCTCGCGACGACGCGCCTGCTCGCGGCCGGGGGTGAACTCGTGTTCTCGACCAACTTCACGCGCTTCGATCTCGACGCGGCGGCGCTGCCGGGACTCACGATCGAGGACATCTCGCGCGCGACGATCCCGAAGGACTTCGAGCGCAATCCTCGGATCCACCGCTGTTTCCTGATACGCCGCGGCGACGCGGCGCGCTGAGCGCGCCGGCGCGTCGCCTCAGCGCGGGATCGCGGTGTCGGCGCTCGAGGTCAGGAAGAGCGCGAACGTGCCGAGCCAGTGCCCGCCGCCGTAGTGCTCGCCGGTCACCGTTGGCAGCGCGACGGCGCGGTGCTCGTTGGCGGCAGCGAGCAGGAAGGGAATGCGAGCGTCGTCGTGCGGTAGTCCCGCGGCGATGCCCTCGAGCATCCATGCGCGGCTGAGGTTGAGGCCATCGAGGTGCGCGAGGCGCCCGTCGGAGCGGTCGGTCACGACGCCGGGCACGAGCCACGCATCGCGGTGGCGGCGGTGCGGGATCTCCGGCAGGAAGAGCGTCAGCCAGCGCGCGAACAGCGGCGGGTTCAGCACGCGGCGCATGAAGTCGGCCTCGGCGAGGCACGGCGACAGGAAGTCCTCGCCCGAGGGCTCGTAGCGCAGCGGACAATCGCGATCGCCGACGTAGAACTCGCGGGCCTTGCCGATCAGGAGCGAGTGCATCGATTCATCGCCCGCGACCGTCGCCCAGTCCCACGCGAAGGAGAGCGCGAACGCGCTCTGGCCGTGCTCGCCGCCGCGGTTCGGGTAGCGCAGCCGTGGCAGCCATTGCTTCAGGTGCTCCGCGGCGACCGTCTCGAGCGGCGCGATCACCGTTGCGAGGGCCGCATCGTCGGGATTCGGGGAGCGCCGCAGTTCCGCGGCGAGCTTCAGGAGCCACGCCAGGCCGTACGGCCGCTCGAAGGACCCGCGGCCGGGCGCGCTCGCGTAGGCCACCTCACCCTGGATGTGCGCCGGGGTCAGCGACTCGGTGACGGCGGCGCGGGCCCTGGCCGCGAAGGGTTCGTCCGGGAAGAGCTGCGCCGCGCGGATCAGGAGCCAGTGGCCGTGCACGGCCGAGTGCCAGTCGTAGCAACCGTAGAACGCCGGCGTCAGTTCGCGCGGCGGATGCATGTCCGCGTCGCTCTCGAGACTGTGCGCGATCTTGTTCGGGTATTCGCGGTGCACGCAGGCGAGCGCGAGGTCGACGAAGCGTCCGGCCGCTGCCGCGGTGAGCCCGGATTCCGGCGCCGCCGCGCGAGCGGCGATCGGGGTCAGGGTGCTGAGAAGGGCGACCAGGGTGGGCGCGAGCGTCGCAGGCGCCCGGCGCGGCATATCGAGGTTCATCGTTGGCATTGTCGCACCAGAGCGCGGCGAGACGCCGCTGCGGGTGAGTACCCCGAGCCCCGGATCCGATGTCACTGCGCCTGTCAAGGAGAGCGTTTAAGATCTTATTAGCAGGGGGCCTTCAAAATCCCCGAGCCGGCGGAGCCAAAACCCCTTGGGCACGTCATGGCGCGGCGCAGCAATCAACGATTTATAGCCATTCCAAGCCTACTTTTGTTGGCTTTGACGGGACGGCAGCGCCCCGCCTATGGTTAAATCCAGAGGCCGGGGCGGCTCGGATTTCCCGGGTTGCCGTTTAATATAATTAACATGCGATCACGCAAACCGATCATCGGTGTTCCCGCCGACCGCAGACTGTTGGGTAACCACTGGTTTCACTGCGTCGGCGAGAAGTACCTGAAGGCGGTCGCGGACGCGGCGGATGCCGTGCCGCTGATCGTGCCGTCGTTTGGCGAGCGACTCGAGCTCGAGGTGCTGCTCGAGCGGTGCGACGGCGTGCTCCTGACCGGCAGCCCCTCGAACGTCGAGCCCGCGCGCTACGCAGGTCCGCCGAGCGCGCCCGGCACCTGGCACGATCCGGAGCGCGATGCGACGACGCTGCCGCTGATCCCGCGCGCCGTCGCGGCGGGTCTGCCGCTGCTCGCGGTGTGTCGGGGCTTTCAGGAGATGAACGTCGCCTACGGCGGCACGCTGCACCAGAAGCTGCACGAAGTGCCGGGCTTCCTGATGCACAAGGAAGACGAGGCCCAGCCGCTCGAGGCGCAGTACGGACCCGCCCACGAGGTCGTGCTGACGCCGGGTGGCGTGCTCGCGGGCCTCGCCGGCCGCGAGCGCATCTCGGTGAACTCCCTGCATGCGCAGGGCATCGATCGCCTGGGCGCCGGACTTGCGGTCGAGGCGCGGGCGCCGGACGGCGTGATCGAGGCAGTGCGCGTCAAGGACGCACGAGGTTTTGCGCTCGCGGTGCAATGGCATCCCGAGTGGCAGGTGCTTTCGAATGATTTTTCCACCGCCCTCTTCGCCGCCTTCGGTGCGGCGGCCCGGGCGCATGCGAGCGGTGCCGCCGCCGCAAACGACGACAGGTGACTTATGGCGACGAGCCCGATCAAGCAGTTCCTCAAGGACCACGGCATCTCGGAAGTCGAGGCGCTGATTCCGGACATGGCGGGCGTCGCGCGCGGCAAGGTGGTGCCCGCCGCGAAGTACGTGGAAGAGGAGGGCATGCGCCTCCCCGAGTCGATCTTCCTGCAGACCGTGACCGGCGAATACCCTGACGACGAGAGCGCGATCAACCCGTCGGAAATCGACATCGTGCTCAAGGCCGATCCCGCCACCATCCGTGTCGTGCCGTGGGCGGCCGAGCCGACGGCGCAGGTGATCCACGACTGCTTCTACGGCGACGGACGGCCGGTGCCGATGGCGCCTCGTTACGTGCTGAGGCGCGTCCTCGACCTCTACGCCGCGCACGGCTGGGAACCGGTGATCGCGCCGGAGCTCGAGTTCTTCCTGGTCGAGCCGAACATCGACTCCGACTATCCGCTGAAGCCGCCGGT
>CAYNCY010000320.1:0-5002 GCA_964395195.1 uncultured Steroidobacteraceae bacterium | reverse complement strand
CCTTGCCGGCCAGCGTCTCGCAGAGCGTGCCGAGGCCCCCCGAGGTGTTGAACGCCTCGTACTGCACGCCATCGAGCGCGAAGTGCTCGAGCTCCTCGAGCGCGGGAACGGAGAGGAGCGTGCCGCCGACGATCGCCTCGCACGGCTGGATGTACTCGTTGATGACGCCGGCCGTGCTCCACGTGAGGTTGTAGCCGAGCGCATTCGAGGGGAACTGCGGCAGCGCGCCGACACGCATGCGCAAGGTGTCGAGCTTCTCGAAGCGGCGCGCGAGGTCCATCGCGACGATCGAGATGAAGCCGGGCGCGAGGCCGCACTGCGGGATGAGCGCGTGGGTGGCGGTCTTCGCGAGCTCCTTGACGGTGCGCGTCGTCGCGACGTCCTCGGTGAGGTCGAGGTAGTGGATGCCGGCGGCGTGCGCGGCCTCGGCGATGGCGCCCGTGACCGCGTACGGGGCCGCGCTCACGACCGCGAAGCGGCCGCGCATGGCGGCGACGAGCGCGGTCCGGTCGGTGACCGAGAGCGCGAGCGTGTCGAGGTTGGGGCGCTTGCCGATGCGGGCGAGCGAGTCGGCCGACTGGTCGATCACGGTGACCTTGTAGTCACCGGTGCTGACCAGGAGTTCGGCAATCATGGAGCCGATGTGACCGGCGCCGGCGACGAGGATGTTCTTCATAAATGGGCCCTGTTGCGAGGGCGCCAGTGTCGGGGGTTTGCCCGTTGATTTGTAGCTGCAATATGCCGAGAATGACTGATTAATGGGTCATTCTGACGGTATATATGAGCAGAACGCCTGAGAAAGCGGTCGATGACGCGCTGCTCGAGCTCCTGACGGCCGATGCCCGGCTGTCGACGGCGGCCCTCGCCCGGCGCCTCGGCGTCGCCCGCTCGACCGTCCAGGGGCGCCTCGAGCGGCTCGAGCGGACGGGGGTCATCCGGGGGTACACGGTGCGCCTCGGCGCGACCACCACCGCGCGGCGCGTCCAGGCCCACGCGATGATCGCCGTGGAGCCGCAGCAGCAGGCCGGGGTCGAGCGGAAGTTGAACGGCATGCCAACCGTCACCTCGCTCCTCACGGTCTCCGGGACCTACGACCTCATCGCGATGCTGGCGGCGGAGTCGACCGAGGCGCTCGACGGGGCGCTCGATGAGCTGCGCGCGACGGCGGGGGTCAAGACGACGACGACCTCGATCGTGCTGTCGCGGCGATTCGAGCGCTGAGCGCGCTCAACGCGCGGGCGGCAGGAAGATCTCCGCGATCATGCAGCGGATCCCGCCGCCACCGACGTGCTCGATCGTCTCCACCGCGCACACGACGGGCTGCGCATGCTGCTCGATGAGCTGCCGCTGCGCGCGGTTGAGGCTCTTCCAGGCGCGCCGCGACAGCACGACGAGCGGTGTGTCGCCGCCGCCATCGAGAAAGAGCACGTTGCCCGCGAACTCAGTGACCTGTTCGCCGGTGAGATCGAGAAGCGTCTTGCCAGTCTCATCGAGCGCGTCAAAGAGGCGCCGAAGTCCCGCGCCAGCCTGCACGAGACCGCTCGCAAGCACCGCGAGCGTGGGACCGACCGACATCACCACGTTCGTGTGGTAGATCTCGCGTCCCGCCGCATCGTGCGAGGTGAACTCGACCGCCTCGTAGCCGAGCTCACGGCACGCGATCTCGACTGCAGATGAATGCGTGCGCGGCGAGAGGGACGCGTAGGCGATACGCGCGCGCCGATCGAGCACGAGGCTGCCCGTGCCCTCGACGATGAGCCCGCGCTCCTCGAGTGAAGTGAGATCG
Source organism: uncultured Steroidobacteraceae bacterium (assembly GCA_964395195.1). GTDB lineage: Bacteria > Pseudomonadota > Gammaproteobacteria > Steroidobacterales > Steroidobacteraceae > CAIKZZ01. Next base: position 3,216 of record CAYNCY010000320.1, on the reverse strand, counting down.
ATGGTCCGCGTGATCCCCCAGCCGTGCTCGGCAGCGAGGCGCGCGAGCGCCTCCGGCCGGCGCTCGCGCCGACGGTTCGGAACGCTCATCGGATAGAGCACGAGCCTGCCGTCGTCGTGCGTCGAGAACCAGTTGTTCGGAAAGAGCGCGTCCGGGGTCTCGGCGCCCACTTCGGCGTCGAGAATCGCGACCCGAACGCCGGCGGCGGCGAGCGTCTCTGCGGCCGCGTCGAACTCAGCCCGCGCCGCGGCGAGCACTTGCGCCGCGGATGCGGCGACGACGTTCTGGAAGGCGTTGGTTGCGAGCGTCTCGGGATTCGCATAGAAGGTCGCGGGCCGCACCATCAGGACGCTGCGTGCGCACTGGCGCTCGGGCGCAAAGACTTCCGTCGAACCCGGCCGCATCACGAGCTGAGCCCGCGCAGATACCCGAAGAGGTCCTTCGGATCCTTGGGGTCTGGCACCATCGGCAGCTCGCGCCCGATCCCGAGCGCACGGGCCTTGTCGAACATGTAGCGAAGCGCCGAGTAGTCCTCGAGGGCAAAGCCCACCGAGTCGAAGATCGTGACCTCATCGCGCGTGCGCCGTCCGGGTGACTGCCCGGTGATCACCCTCCAGAGCTCCGTGGCCTCGGCGTTCGGCCCGAGCGCCTGGATGTCACCCTCGATGAGTGTCTGCGGCAGGAACTCGACGAAGATCCGCGCGCGTGCAAGCAGCTTCGCCTCGAGCTCGGTCTTGCCGGGGCTATCGCCGCCGATCGCGTTGACGTGCACGCCGGAACCCACGAGTCGGTCGGTGAGCACCACCTGCTGCGCCTTGACCGCCGTCGCGGTGGTGATGATCTCGGCGCCCTTCACGGCGGCGTCCGCGTTGGCGGCAGGGATGAGCTCGAGCGATGAGTCCGCGAGGTTCTTCGCGAACTTCTGCATCGCGTGCGCGTCGGTGTCGAAGTACTGGATGCGCTTGATGCCGAGGCACGCCTTGAAGGCGAGCGCCTGGAACTCGCCCTGCGCGCCGGTACCGATGAGCGCCATCGTCGTCGCGCCCGGGTTCGCGAGCCGGCGCGCCGCCATGGCGGAGGTCGCGGCGGTGCGAAGCGCGGTCAGCACCGTCATTTCCGAGATGAGCTTCGGGTAGCCGGTCGCGACGTCCGCGAGCATCCCGATCGCGGTGACCGTGAGGAGGCCCATCGCGGGATTGCCGGGGTGGCCGTTGACGAGCTTGAAGCTGAACCACTCCGCGTTCGAGGTCGGCATCAGCTCGAGGACGCCCACCCTCGAGTGCGCCGCGAGGCGGGCCGATTTCTCGAAGCTTGGCCAGAGCGCGAAATCGGCCTCGGTGCGGTCGGCGAGCTCCTTGAGGAAGGTCTCGACGCCCACGCGTTTCACGAGCACCGCGAGTGCCGGTGTATCGACGATCATCACCATGCTGGCCCCCGAAGTTTCCCTGGCACGTCCGCCAGGTGCGGATGTCGCCGTATTGTCAGCAAAACGTCAACCACCCGTCCGCCCGCACCTGCGCGAAGCCGATTTCAGGTCTTCCGGTCCCGTTCCGGCCCGTCTCGCGTCACTAAAGGGGTGCGGACAGACAACGGGTCGCGGGGTGCCGACGTTGTTCTCATGACACCATTGTGACGTTTAGAGTACAAACTTCGAATCGAGATTCCCGGGGAGGGAGCCATGTTGTTGAGCGGAAAGATTGCAGGGACCGCAGTTCTGGCTGCCGCGACGGTGGCGTTCCTTGGTTGTGGTGGCGGTGGCGGCGGAGGCACGATCGGCCCGACGCAGCCACAGCCGCCGCCCGACCCGACGTGGACGACGGGCGTGTTCTCGGCGCCTTCGACCTACGCGGCCTACTGCGCGGTCCCGCGCACCGGCACCGATCCCATCACCAGTGCGGCCTATCCCGACAAGCTCGGCTCGACGGTGTGGGAGAACCACTGGCTCCGCGCCTGGACGCACTCCTATTACCTGTGGACGACCGAAGTCGCGGACGTGAACCCGGCCGGCGGCTACACGACCGCGCAGTACTTTGACCTCATGAAGACGACGGCGACGACGGCATCGGGCGCGGCGCAGGATCGCTTCCACTTCACCTACGCGACGAACGCCTGGGAGCAGCTCGAGACGTCGAACGCCTCGATCGGCTACGGCGTTGCCTGGGCGCTGATCGCGGCGGCGCCGCCGCGCCAGCTCAGGATCGCGTACGTCGATGCGAACACGCCTGCCACCGCGGCGAGCGCCAACCTCGCGCGCGGCGCGACGGTGCTTTCGATCGACGGCGTCGACCTCGTCAATGACAACACGACCGCCGGCATCGCGACGCTCAACGCCGGCATCGCGCCGAGCTCGGTTGGCGAGTCCCACACGTTCGTGATCGAGGACACGCCGGGCGGCGCGCAGCGCTCCGTGACACTCGTCGCCGCGAACATCACCGAGGACCCGGTGCCGAAGACCGCGACGTTCGCGATGCCAGACGGCGGCACCGTCGGCTACGTCGAGTTCAACTCGCACGTCGAGCCCTCGGAGAGCGAACTCGTCTCCGCGTTCACGCAGTTCCAGACGGCGGGAGTGACCGACCTCGTGCTCGACATCCGCTACAACGGCGGTGGACTCCTGGACATCGCGAGCGAAGTCGCCTTCATGATCGCGGGCCCTGGCCCCACCACCGGCGTCACCTTCGAGAAGGAGACATTCAACGACCCGAACGCGACGGTAAACCCGGTGACGGGCGAAGCACTGACGCCGACGCCGTTCTGGTCGACGACGCAGGGCTTCTCGACGACGTCGGGGCAGGCGCTGCCGCACCTGAACCTCGCGCGCGTGTTCGTGCTCACGACGGCGGACACGTGTTCGGCGAGCGAGGCGATCATCAACGGGCTGCGCGGCGTCAACATCAACGTGATCCAGGTCGGCTCGACCACGTGCGGCAAGCCCTACGGCTTCTATCCGCAGGACAACTGCGGCACGACCTACTTCTCGATTCAGTTCAAGGGCGAGAACGCGGCGGGCTTCGGTGACTACGGCGATGGCTTCACGCCGAACAACACTGCCTCGCCCCCGGGCGTCGTGATCCCGGGCTGCTCGGTCGGCGATGACTACGATCACCAGCTTGGCGACACGAGCGAGGGCCTGTTCGCGGCAGCGCTCGGCTACCGGACGTCCGGCACGGCAGGCTGCCCGGCCGCCTCCGGCTTCGCGCCGACGGCAGTCGTCGC
>CAYNCY010000319.1:0-5015 GCA_964395195.1 uncultured Steroidobacteraceae bacterium | reverse complement strand
GGCGACGGCGACGACCACCGAGCGGTTGCTCGACGCGGCGACCCTGGACGGCCTGCGGGCTCTTCCGCCGCGCGGCGAGCGCGACATGCTGAGCCACATCGGCGAGCTCTACCTCGTCGACTCGACGCGCCTGGTTGCCTCGATCGAGGAGTGCCTCAGGACCGACGACGCCGCGGGACTCGCGCGCGCGGCGCACGCGTGGCGTTCCTACAACGGTAACGTCGGGGCGCACGCCCTGGCGGCCCTGTGCCGCGAGCTCGAGGAGCGCGCCCGTGAGCGCGACGTCGAAGGCGCCCGGGGCGTGTTCGCGCGCATCGGCGCTCTGCACGAGCGCGTCCGCGAGGAACTCGCGAGCGAGATGCGGAGGTCCGCATGAGCGCCCCCGTTCGCGTCCTCGTCGCCGATGACGATGCGATCCTGCGCGAGATCGCGAAGGCGACGCTCGAGCAGGCCGGCTTCAGCGTTGAGTGCGTCGCAAGCGGAGACGAGGCGGTCGCCGCCTGCGCGCTGCGACTGCCCGACATCGCGCTACTCGACGTCGACATGCCGGCGGGCGACGGCTTCCACGCTTGCGCCAACATCCGCGCGCTCCCGGGCGGCGTCGACGTGCCGATCGTGATGGTGACCGGGCTCGACGACCCGAAATCCATCGACGACGCCTACGACGTCGGAGCGACGGACTTCGTGGTCAAGCCCATCAACTGGCCGCTGCTCGGTCACCGCATCCGCTACGTGCTGCGCGGCGCCCGCACGATCGAGGACCTGAGGCTGAGCGAGCAAAAGAACGCGGCGCTCCTCAAGGCGATCCCGGACGGCATCTTCCTCGTCGATGCCGCTGGCGCCGTCGATCACTGCTTCAGCCCGTTCCCCGGCCGCGCGTCGATTTCGCCGGCGGGCGCCGTCGAGGGCGGGCCGCTCCTCGACATCGTCCCGGACGACTTGCATGCACAGGCGCGCGCCTGCCTCGCGACCGCGGTCGCCGGCCGCGCCGCGGCGTTCGAGTTCTCGCAGGCCGCGGCCGGGGAGCGCCGGCAGCACTTCGAATGCCGGTTCCTGCCGCAGACGCGCTCGCGCGCCCTCGTCATCGTCCGCGACGTGACCGCGCGCAAGGAGACCGAGGCGCACATCCACCGGCTCGCGTATTTCGATGCGCTGACCGGGCTTCCGAACCGCGAGTGGATCGGTGAATACCTCAATCGAACGCTGGGGGCATCCCGGGACCGCGCCGCGCCGGCGGCGCTCCTGTACGTCGACCTCGACCAGTTCAAGCGGATCAACGACACGCTCGGCCATCCGACCGGCGATGCGCTGCTGCAACAGGTTGCCCGGCGCCTCGCGGTCGCGCTCGATCTCGCCGCGGAGCCGGGCGTCGCCCGCGCGACTCCGGCCGCGGGCGGCGTCTCGGCCGAACTCGCCCGGGTCGGCGGCGATGAGTTCATCGTCGTCCTGACCGGAGCGGCAGGACAGGCGGAAGCCGAGCGCGTGGCGAGCCGGATCCTCGATGCGCTGGCGGCGCCGTACCTGCAGAACGGCTACGAACTCGTCGTGACGCCGAGCATCGGCATCGCGATGTACCCCGAACACGGCGCGGACGCCGAGACGCTTCTCAAGAGTGCCGACGGGGCCATGTACGAGGCGAAGGCCGCCGGTCGCAACCAGTTCCGGGTGTGCGACAACGCGCTGAGCGCACGCGCGCTCAAGCGCCTGTCGCTCGAGATGGACCTGCGCCGGGCATTCGACAACGCCGGCCTCGAGGTCTACTACCAGCCGAAGTACGACACGGCGAGCCTCAAGCTCATCGGCGGCGAGGCGCTGCTGCGCTGGTTCCACCCGGAGCGCGGCCAGATACCGACGGGTGACTTCATCGCGGTCGCGGAAGAGACGGGCCTCATCAGCGAGATCGGGCGCTGGACCATGGAGCAGGTGTGCCGCGACCTCTCGGACTGGCGCCGCCAGGCGCTCGTGCTGCCGTCGATCGCGGTGAACGTGTCGGGGCGTGACTTCGCGCATCCGGACTCTCTCTTGCGGCTCGCCGAGGCCGTCAATCACGCGCGGCTGTCGCCGTCGCTCTTCGAGCTCGAGCTCACCGAGGGCATCCTCATGCGGGACGCTGAGGTTGGGCGCCGCGCGCTCATGTCGCTGAAGGAGTTCGGATTCGGCCTCGCCGTCGATGACTTCGGCACTGGCTACTGCTCGCTCAGCTACCTCAAGCGCTTCCCGCTCGACACGCTCAAGATCGACCGCTCGTTCGTCAACGACATCTGCACCGACGAGGACGACGCGGCGATCGTGCGGGCCATCATCGCGCTCGGCCACAGCCTCGGACTCAGGATCGTCGCCGAGGGCGTCGCGACGGAACAGCACCTGGAGTTCCTGCGGCACGAGCGTTGCGACGCCGTGCAGGGCTTCCTGATGAGCCCGGCCATTCCGGCCGGCAAGTTTGCGGCGCTGCTCGCCGGGGCGGGCGCATCGCCCGCAGTCGATCTCCAGGACCGCCTGCGCCGCACCGGCTGAATCCACCCGGGTCGCCCGCTCAGGCGGCGTCGTGGAAGATGAGTCCGAGCGTGCGCCTGAGTCCGCGCCGGATCAGCGACACGCCGTGGCGCATCTGCACGCGACTCGAGCCGCGCGCCGATGCGACCGGCCGTTCCTTCACCGGGATCACGGCGATCGCCCCCTGCCTGAGTGGTACCACCACCGGTCGTGACTGCCGGCGCGGCCGCTGCTCGACCAGGATGAGCTCGCCGCCGTCGAAATCGACCGAAGGCTCGTCGAGCAGGACGATCGCCTGCAGCGGAAAATGGATGGCGCCGTACAGGTCCTGGTGGAGACAGTTGTAGTCGCCCGCGCCGTAGCGCAGCAGGAGAGGGGTGGGGCGGGTTTGCCCGGCCGCCGCACACCGAGCGGCCAGCGCCCGGTGCTCGGGAGGCCAGTCCGCCGCTTGACCGAGCCGCTGCGCCCAGCCGTTCGCGATCGGCGCGAGGCGCTCGTAGAGGGCCGTGCGCAGCGCGTGGACGTCCCCCGGCAGCGGGCGACCGAAATACTTGTATTCGCCGCGCCCAAACCCGTACCGCGCCATCACGACCGTCGACCGGAATGTCTCCGGGCCACTCGCGTAGAGCGCGGCGAGACGGCGACAGGTGTCGGCATCGACGATCGTGGGCGAGACGTAGAAGCCCTCCGCGTCGAGCGCCGCCGAGATGGATCCGGAGTCGAGCGCGCCAACCGACCGGACCAGCGTTTGGGTCTCGGCATTGGCGCGGGGAGTGGACAAGGTCGGATGATCGTTCACCGGCACGGTGCTCCGCGAGGCGGGACCGCCAATCTAGGCCCCGCACTCCATCGGCGCACTCCGATTCTTGCGCAGCCAGCGGCCGCGGCGTCGTTACAGCCGGCGTTCCATGCGGATGAGCGCCCGTCCGCGCACGATGATCGGCGGCTCATCGAGCGTCCGGAAGCCGTGGCGCTCGTACAGTGGTTGCAGGGCGGTGCCCGCGAGCGTGTCGAGCCGGAGCAGCGGGATGCGTCGCGCGCGCGCATCGTCAGCAGCGAACGCGACGAGCGCCTCGAGCCAGCCGCGCCCCGCAAACTCGCGCCGGACACCAATCTTGTGTAGATAGAGCGCATGTCCCGGCGCGGCTTCCGGCCAGTAAACGGTGTCGAGCGCCTGCAGCGTCATCGTCGCCGCCGCACGCTCGCCCGAGAAGCCGAGCAGGAGCTCGCCGGCGCGCGCCGTCGACTCGAAGGTCGTCACCGGCAGCTCCGCTTCGGTCCACACCTCGATGCCGCGACCGAGGCTCCACGCGGAGACTTCGAGGAGGATCGCGACGGCCTCCGGCGCCGAGTCCGGGCCGACGCGGCGGATGCGTGGCGCGGGCGCACCCGCGCTCGCCCGCGCGTTGTCCGTCCGGTCCATGCACGTGCCTCCCCGCGACAGGCGCGCGGCCGGCGATGCCGGCGCGGACCCGAACCCGTGACGCTAATGGAAGGTTCGCCCGGGAACAACCGGACCGCTATGGCGCGATGAATTCCTCGGCCGAGAACACGGGATTCACGCGCACCGAGTGGACGATCGAGGTCTGCAGCACGGCGCCCGTCTTGAGATCCACCTGCTTTTCCTCGAACGAGACCAGGCGGCCCTCGACGGGGCGGAAGTCCGAGTAGCGCTTTTCGATCCAGGCCTGCTTCGGATCCATGTCCGGGTGCAGGGCGCGAAAGTCGCGCTGGCGCTCGAGCAGATGGTTGCGGGCATTGAGGTAATAGAACGTCTCGAAGCCGTCGCGAAACCTCGCCCGGATGACGTCGTAGTCGAGGCCGTCGAGCGTCTCCCGCGGCAGCGCTGTCAGGCTCACTCCGTGGGCCGCAGCCTCGTGGAGGCCCACGAGGTTCCCCGGGCCCTCGATGCCACGGAGGAGGGCGGCCGCGCCCGCTGCGGTGCCGGGACTCCCGTGCACATCGGCGGCGCCTTGCTGCCACGCGTGCTCGCCGTCGAACGCCTCCGTGTAGACGCGTCGCTGATCGGAGTAGACGTCGATGCGCATGCGGCGGTCGCGTGTCGCCCGGTAGAGCGCATCCACCGTGTACGTCGATTCCGTGATCCCGAGCGCAATCTCCACCGATCGCACGCGCTCGATGGCCTCGTGCCCGCCACGCGCCCTTGTGTGGGCGGAAATGACGTCCGCAAGCGTCGGATCGGTGGTTCCGCGGGTCGCGCACCCGACCAACAGACACGACAGCACGACCAGACGAGCGATCTGTCGGACGGCGATCATGGGAGGCGCTCGACTGGCTTCAGACCCTTCTAAAGATGCGGCGCAGGCCCGAAGCGTCGCGTCCGGTCGCCGGCAGTGCCGGACATCGTCAAATGCTGCACCGCACATTCCTGCGGGGATGGTGGCGAGGCGCGGCCACTCACGGGGGAGTAGAATCAATGACCGTACAACGTCCCGTCGTTGATTCACCTGCTTCCCGGAGCCACCGTGAAAGCCATACTCGTCGTGACCCTCGCCGCCGTA
>CAYNCY010000318.1:0-5019 GCA_964395195.1 uncultured Steroidobacteraceae bacterium | reverse complement strand
AGCACGGGATTCATAACCCCGGGGTCGGGGGTTCGATTCCCCCCCTAGCCACCATCCCTTCGGCCCTCCCGGGCGCCGGCTACACTCGCCCGCGCACGCCCGGCAGCAAGCCCGGCAGCAAGTCCAAGCGGAGCGCGCGATGCCCGAGACCCCTGACCCCTCGAACGTGGGCGAGGCCCTACCCCCGGCAGCGCTCGACCAGCTCTTTTCGGAGGCGCGGACCCACCGGCACTTCCTGCCGCGGCCGCTGCCGGCCGGGATGCTGGAACGGTTGTTCACCCTGCTGGAGTGGGGGCCGACCTCGGGCAACTGCCTGCCCGGTCGCTTCGTATTTCTCGTCAGCGCCGCGGCGAAGGAACGCGCGAGGCCGGCGCTCGAGGCGGGCAACGTCCGCAAGGTCATGGAGGCGCCCGTGACCGTCATCGTCGCGCACGATGCGCGCTTCTATGAGTTCTTCGCGAAGACGAATCCCCGATCGAGCGCGCGCGCCGAGTTCGAGGCCAATCGCGCGCTCGCCGACGAGACGGCGTTCCGCAACGGCTCCCTGCAGGGTGCCTATCTGCTGTTGGCGGCCCGAGCGCTCGGGCTCGATTGCGGGCCGATGTCTGGGTTCGACAACGCCCGCCTCGACGCCGAGTTCTTCCCGGACGGCCGCTGGCGCTCGAACTTCCTCGTGAACCTCGGTTACGGCGACCGCACGAAATTGCACCCGCGCGGCCCGCGGCTCAGCTTCGAGGAAGCCTGCCGCGTGCTCTAGGCGCGTCGTCGCCTCAGGCTTCGCCCTGCGCGTCGCTCGGAAAGCCCACCCAGCGGCGTCGCTCGAAGTCGAACAACTTGCATTCGCGCACCGAACGCCAGTAGGTCCGGAACGAGAGCTCGACGACGGGAATGTCGGGCACGAGCCGCGCGAGCGCGGCCTGCGCCGCCTTCAGGCGGTAGAGCGGGATGCGCGAGTCGAGATGGTGCGCGGCGTGCTCCATGATGTTGTGGAGCAGCCAGTTCCAGACGGGACGCACGTGGTAGCGCACGGTGCCGTGGAGCATGCCCTGGGCCTTGAGCCACGCGGACTTGTCGGCGTACCAGACGACGTCGGGATGCGTGTGGTGCAGGTAGATCACGAAGCCGATCGTCCAGATCCAGACGAGGAACGGACCGAGGAAGCCGGCCGTGACGACGAGGGCGATGTGTGCCGCGCCGCCGCTGTGGGCGCCGACGCCGACGAGCCAGCCGATCCAGGCGGCAGCGAACACGGTGACCAGCGTCGAGTCCCAGAAGAACTCGCCACGGCCGCCCGGCGCGTTGGCACGGTCAGGGAAATAGAGCCGCCGCCACCAGATCTCGACCATGTAGTAGGGCAGCGGACCGAAGGCGCTCCGGTAGACGCGCTCGAGCAGCCGGCGCGCCGGGGACAGCGAGTTGAACTCGGCGGGATCGAGCGGCTGCCACACGAAGTCGCGACCCCGCAGGTTGTTGAAGCCGTGGTGCACGACGTTGTGCCCCACGCGCCACAGCGAGAAGGGCGTGAGCGAGGGCAGGAACGCGATGCGTCCGAGCAGCTTGTTGAGTCCGGCATGGTCCGTGAGGCTGCCGTGGCAGGCGTCGTGACCGATGATGAAGAGCCGGATGATCGCGAGTGTCGTCAGGACACCGCCGAGGAGCTGCCAGCCGAGCGCGGCGGTGCCGAGCACGAGCACCTGGCCGAGGGCGAAGAGCGCGAGGTCGAGCGTGAGGAGCGCGACGGCAAGCAGCGTCGAGCGGTCGTAGTAGGTCGAGAGGATCTCGCGCAGGCGCACGACGCTCATCGGCTTGCCACCGGCCGCCGGAAGGGCCGTGGGCGAGGCCAGGGTCGGGTCGGTCTGGGAGGCGCTGTTCATGGCGGGCGGGGCTCGCGGAAGTAGGGGGTCGACCGCCCATTATCGCCTGCCGCCGGCCGGCCGCCCAGTAGGCATAATTACGGTCCTGCGAACGCGCCGACGGTGCGGTATTCACGGGGGAAGTCGAGATGTACACGCTGTATTACATGCCGGGCGCCGCGAGCTACGCCGTCCACTGGATGCTGCTCGAGCTCGACGCGCCGCATGAACTCAAGCTCCTCGACGGCGAGCAGCGCGAGCAGAAGCAGGCCGCCTACTTGAAGCTCAACCCGAACGGCACGGTCCCGACCCTCGTGGTCGATGGCCAGCCCGTCTACGAGACCGCCGCACTCGTCATGCTGCTCGCGGCGCGCCATCCCACCGCCCGGCTGGTGCCGGCGCCAGGCACCCGTGCCGAGGCCCTGTACCTGCAATGGACGCTGCACTTCGCGAACACGCTGCAGCCGGCGTTTCGCAACTGGTTCTACCCCGACGAGGCGGCGGGACCCGAGCACGTCGAGGCCGTGAAGGAGCATGCGCGCGTGCGCATCGAGAGCGTCTGGGATCGCCTCAATGCGCACCTCGCCGCGCACGGACCGTGGGTCAGCGGCGCGAGCCTGAGCGCGGTCGACTTCTCGGCGACGATGCTGGCGCGCTGGTCGCGCAACATGCCCAAGCAGGCGACCGAGTGGCCGGCCATTGCGCGGCTGGTCGCGGCGATGAAGTCGCGGCCCAGCTTCGCCGAGCTCAACCGGCGAGAAGGCCTGACCGAGTGGGCGTGAGCCCGCGCGCGGGGGCACCGACGCCGGTCCTGGAGACGGCGCGGCTCCTCCTGCGCGCGCCGCGCCTCGAGGATTTCGAGGGATGGGCCGAGTGCTCGGCGGACCCCGAGATGACGAGGTATCTCGGCGGCCCGCAGCCCCGTCCCGTCGCCTGGCGTGCCTTCATGGCGATGGCGGGATCGTGGTCGCTGTGCGGCTTTGCGATGTTCTCGGTCATCGAGCGCGCCACCGGCCGGTGGCTCGGACGGGTCGGGCCGTGGCGTCCGGACGGCTGGCCCGGCAACGAGATCGGCTGGGGGCTGGCGCGCGCGGCCGAGGGGTGTGGCTACGCCTACGAAGCCGCGGTTGCGGCGACCGACTGGGCGTTCGCGACCCTCGGCTGGACTGACGTGATCCACTGCATCGATCCCGCCAATCTGCGCTCCGAGGCGCTCGCGACACGCTTGGGCTCAACGCGCCTGCGCCGCACGGTTTTGCCGCCACCGAGCGCGAACGAGATCACTGTCTGGGGTCAGACGCGCGAACAGTGGCTCGGCGCAGCGCCTGAGCGCGCGTCGGCGGCGCGGCCGAGGTAACCGCGCGGGCCCGCCCGGACTACGCCGCGGCAGGACTCTTGAGCTTGCGGCGCACGAGGTAGGCGGCGAGCGCGACCGCGACCGAGACGAGGCTCGCGGTGAGTTCCTCACGATGCTCGGGCGCGGATCCCATTGCGACCAGGACGCCCGCGAGCACGGCGATCGCGAGGTAACTCGCCCACGGGAAGAGCCACATGCTGAGCGCGGGCGCGGGCTGCCCCGCGGCCTCGCGGGCTTTCCTGAGGCGCACCTGCGACACGCAGATCGCCATGTAGACGAACACGATCAGGGCGCCCGAGGCGTTCACGAGAAACGCGAACACGTGGTCGGGCGACTGCTGCTGCGCGACGATGCCGAGGATGCCGGCGACGCAGCCGAGCAGCACCGAGCGAGCCGGAACGTGGCGCGCGTTGGTCTTGACGAGCCAGCGCGGTGCGTCGCCGCGCCCGGCAAGCACGAAGAGCACCCGCGAGGCGACGTAGAACGCGGAGTTCAGGCACGAGAGCACGGCCGTCAGGATGATCGCGCTCATGATCGTGGCGGCGCCCGGGATCTGCATCACGTCGAGCGCGCGCGTGAACGGCGAGAAGCCCGGCGTGATTGTGTTCCACGGGATGACTGAGACGATCAGGAAGATCGAGCCGACGTAGAAAATCAGGATGCGCCAGACGACCGTGGAGGTCATGCCGGCGACGGCCTTGGCGGGCTCCGCCGATTCGGCCGCAGCGATCGTGACGATCTCGGCCCCGGTGAGTGAGAAAAACACCGTAGTGACCGCGGCGAATACCACCGTCGGCCCGTTCGGCATGAAACCGCCGTGCGCGGTCAGGTTGCCGAAGGTCGAAACGTGCGGACCGATCAGGCCGAAGGCATAGGACGCCGTCAGCAGGATGAACACGATGATCGCCGCGACCTTGATCGAGGAGAACCAAAACTCGAACTCACCGTACGAGCGGGCCGACATGAGATTGACGCCCGTCATGATCGCCATCAGCCCGAGGCCGTACACCCACGCCTCGATGCCCGGGAAGCTGACGTGCATCCAGCCGTAGACGATGTTGGCGCCGGCAATGGCCTCGGCCGGGATCACGATCACCCAGAAGTACCAGTAGAGCCAGCCGACCGAGAAGCCGGCCCAGTTACCGAGTCCCGCCCGCGCGAACTCCGTGAAGGACCGGATCTGCGGCATCGCGACGGCCATCTCGCCCAGCATCCGCATGATGAGCAGCACGAGCGCCCCGGTGATCGCGTAGCTGATCACGATCGCGGGCCCGACCGCCGCGATCGCGGCGCTCGAGCTCACGAAAAGTCCGGCGCCGATGATGCCGCCGATGGTGATCATCGACATGTGGCGGGGCTGCAGCGAGCGGCTCAGCGAGCCCTCGGCGGTAGCGGTGGTCACGGCCGGCTGGTTCATGGACGGTGGCGCTCCGGTGACTGCGTGGCGCAGTGGACAAGGAGGGTACACAATGCGGCGCTTCCAAGCAGCCGCTTCGACAATAATCCCGTGCCGGCCCCGGGGCAGGACGGGGATGCCGTGGAGATTCAACCGTGGATTCGCTGAACGATCCGGAGATCGGGGACATCGAGGCCGCTGTCGCGAGGATCGCGCCGCACGTGCGGAAGACGCCGCTGATCGAGCCCGCCGACCTCGCGGGCGAGCTTGGCCTCAGGGTCGCGTTCAAGTGCGAGAGCCTGCAGGACGCCGGCGCGTTCAAGTCGCGGGGCGCCGTGAACGCGGTGTTCGCGCTGCCCGAGGATGCGGCGCAGCGGGGCGTCGCCACCCATTCGTCCGGCAACCACGCGGCG
>CAYNCY010000317.1:0-5024 GCA_964395195.1 uncultured Steroidobacteraceae bacterium | reverse complement strand
GCCGGTACGGGGCGATTGTAGCGCCGCGAGGGGTCGCGAGGGATCGCGCGACGTCGGGTTCCGCAGACGGCGCGTAGTAGAATGGCCTCGCGACCATGTTTTCCATCGAACAGACTCTCGAGACCGCCACCCGGCATCACCGGGCGGGTGAACTCGCGGTCGCGACCGAGCTCTATCGCGACGTCCTGGCGCAAAGCCCCGGCCATTCCCTGGCCGCTTTCCGGCTCGGGCTGATCGAGTTGCAGTCCGGGCGCCCGGAACGCGCGCTCGGGCTCATTGAGCATGCAGCGGCTGAGGAACCGGCGGAGCCACGATTTCGCCACGGCCTCGGTCAGGTGCTGCTCGCGCTCGGCCGCTGGACCGACGCGGCCGTCGTTTACCGTGCGTTAGCGCTCGAGGATCCAACGTCCGTCGACGCGCACTATTCGCTTGGCGTCGCATTGCAGTCGCAGCGGCTGTTCTCCGACGCTGCGGTTGCCTACGAAGCCGCGGTCAGCCTCGATGCGAGTCTCGCCGAGGGCGAGAACAACCTCGGCATCTGCCGTCAGGAAGGTGGCGCGGCGAGCGCGGCAGAGGCGAGCTATCGCCGGGCGCTCGCCTTGCGACCCGGGTACGCCGGCGCGATGTCGAATTTGGGAGTGCTGCTAAGGAAGACCGGGCGCATCGATGCCGCGATTCCATTGCTGCGCGACGCGCTGTCCCTCGAGCCGAGTGTGGGGGCGCACCGACTGAACCTCGGAGCGGCCTTCTGCGCACTCGGGCAGCATGCCGATGCCCGGGCCGTCCTCGGGCCGCTGGTGGAGGCAGAGCCGTCAAACGCCGAGGCGCACTTCAACCTGGCGAACGCTCTGCAGGGCCTCGGCATCGGGGAGGAGGCGGAGGCCGCCTATGGTCGTGCGCTTGCAATCGAGCCGCAGCACGTCGATGCGCTCATCAATCTCGGGAATCTGCTGCGCTCGCAGGGCGAGCTCAACCGCGCGCTCGAAGCCTACGAGCAGGCGCTCACCAAGGCGCCGGACTCTGTGGCGGCTGCCAACAACAAGGGTTGCGTGCTCCGTTCGCTCGGACGAATGGACGATGCCGAGGCGACCTTTCGGCGCGCACTTCAATTGAGCGGCGAGCACCCCGTGCTGCTGGATAACCTCGGAAGCGTCCTCAAGGACGGCGGCGATCTCGCGGGCGCCATCGAATGCTACCGGACGGCCGTGCGCCTCGATCCCACGAATCCCGGTACGCACAGCAACCTCGCGTACTCGTTGAGTTTTCAGGTGACGGACGGGCGCACCGTGCTTGCCGAGTGCACACGCTGGGCAGAGCGATTCGCCGCTCCGCTTTACGCGTCGATCCGCCCGCACGGCAATGACAGGTCGTCCGAGCGCAAGCTCCGCATCGGCTACGTGTCGCCGGACTTTCGCGATCACTGCCAGTCGCTGTTCACGATTCCCGTGCTCCGACACCACGATCGGACGCGACACGAGGTCGTCTGCTACTCCAGCGTCGAGCGGCGCGACGACGTCACGCGCCTCATCGCTGCGCTTCCGGATCTCTGGCGTGAAGTCAGGTCACTCGATGATGCGAGACTCGCGGAACTCGTTCGAAGCGATGGAATCGACGTCCTCGTTGATCTCACCATGCACATGGCGGATGGCCGGCCGCTCCTGTTTGCTCGAAAGCCAGCGCCGGTTCAGGTCGCTTGGCTCGCGTATCCGGGTACCACAGGAATCCGCGCGATCGACTACCGACTGACCGATCCCCACCTCGACACGGATGAGATGCTGGCGGACTACGCGGAGCGGAGCATCCGCCTGCCGGATTCGTTCTGGTGCTATGACCCGCGCTCGAGCGAGCCGGTCCGCGACGAGCCGCCCGCAATCGGTCGGGGATACGTCACCTTTGGCTGCCTCAATAATCCGTGCAAGTTGACGGACGCGACTCTGGATCTCTGGAAGGGAGTCATGGCTGCGCTGCCCGATGCGCATCTGCAATTGATGGCGCCGGCGGGGCGCTTTCGCTCGATTGTGCTCGAGCGGCTCGCACGCCGCGGCATCGTTGCCGCGCGCGTTGAGTTTGTCGAATACCGACCGCGCGGCAACTACTTGCAGAGCTACCATGGCATCGATATCGGACTCGACACGATTCCGTACAATGGCCACACCACGAGCCTCGATGCGATGTGGATGGGCGTGCCGGTGGTCAGTCGCATTGGGGCTACGTGCGTGGGTCGGGGCGGCCTGAGCCAGTTGAGTCAGCTCGATCTTGGCTATCTTGCGACTCGCACCGATCAGGACTTCGTCGCGCGGGCGGTCGAGCTGGCCGGAAACCTGCCCGCGCTCGCGAGCCTCCGGCGCTCGCTCCGCGCACGCATGGCCGACTCCCCATTGATGGACGGCGCGCGCTTCGCGCGCGGCATCGAGGCCGCGTACCGGCAGGCATGGATAGCCTACTGCACGGGGTCGTGAGGCCTCGCCCGGCCGGCGTCGCGATGCCCCGTCGCTACAGCGTGAACTGCCACCCGACGTAGCCGACCGCGGAGCGCTGCGTGCCGAAATCGTCGCGCAGATAACGCCCGAGGGACACCAGCAGTGTGCCGTGGTCCATCAGCTTCCAGCGAACGCCGACGTTGGCCAGCGCGTCCATCCGGTCGTTGTGATCGGCGCGCTCGGAGTGAATCTCTGCCATCACTTCGAGCCGCTCGTCGATCTCGTGTCCTGCCGCAAGTCCCACGAAAGACTGGTCGGCGCCATGCGCGATCCGCACCCGGCCTGCATCCAGGTTCAGCGATAACCAGCCGAAGCTGCGCTCGATCTCGATCGGCACAATGACGAGCGTGCCCGTGTCGTCGACACCGCCGCTGGCCTGCGCCTCGCCGCTCGTCCGGAACGACAGTTGCGGGTAGGTCGAGATCTGCCAGCCCGAGGGCCCATCGTCGAAGAAACGCCACTTGACGCCGATCAGGGAGTCGCCGACCCCCGAACGCGACGCGGCCGACGAGTCGTTGATGACGATCCAGGGGACCTCGTACTTGAGCTGGATGCGATCGCCAACGCCGTAGTTCGCATCGACAAGCGGCGCGTCGGAGGCGGTCGAGCCGCGGGCGCGCTCGAACGTCCAGGCGACATTGATCTCCCAGTGTCCGTCCCCGGGCGTGCCAGGGTCGTCCGTCACCATCGGCGGCCCGCCCTCGGCCTGGGCAGGGGACGTCATGCAGGCGAGGACGGCGAGCGAAGCGACGCAGCGCCCTGCGCTTCGTATCACCATGAGTGGCCGTGCCGGGCGCGGCGCGTCAGATGCGTCTCTCCAGGGACCCCGAACGAACGCAGGGTCGCGGCTCTGCCGCGACCCTGCCGGATGACATCACCGCGTCGGTCAGCGACGTGCCCAGTGGCCTTCGCGAAGGCGATAGCCGCCGTTCACGTGCTCCCACCGATGCGGCTCCCAGCGGTAGCCGGGTCGCGGGGCGGACCAGTGACCGCCCACCCATACATGGCGGCCGCCGACCCAGTTCCAGTAGCCGCCGAGCCAGACGTAGCCCGGTGCCGGCGCGACGCCGTATTCCTCGACGACGGGTGCGGGCGGCTCGGTCACGACCACTCCGCCGACGTAACCGACACCGCGTGCCGGCTCGACGATGCAGCCGCCCAGAGCGAGCGAAAGAGCGAGACCCGCGAAAAAGCTTCGGCTCAACCAACGATGGATTTGCACGGTGGCTCCTGAATGTTACTGGCCTGGTCTCTTAAACGCTTCATCGGCCGGATCGATGACACGCATCGACCGTGAGTGCGATGCGCATTGCATTTCGCCGGGTGCCCGACTAGCGAAAATGAGTCTACCTGCTACTCCCTGACGCAGACATGAAGCGTTTGTCATCCGAAGCCCCGGCCGGCTGTACGCCGATGATTACGCAGCGACACTCGCGGGGGCCCTCGACCCTAGAGTGCCATCGCCGCGTGAACCACGACGTGCGTCCACAGCGCAAGCAGGGCAATCCAGCCGGCGAAGTAGGCGTTGATGCGTCGCCCAAGGCGGTTCTGCCCGAGGTGGATGTACGCGTGCAGGGCACGCGCTAGAACGTACGCCCATGCAAGGATCTGAACGACCATCCCCGAGTCGCCAGTGACCATGGCAGCGAGGCAGCCTGCATAGAAGAGAGTGGGGGCCTCGAACAGGTTGCTGAAGTGCCGCGCGGGCTTTGCCGTTTCCTCGGGCTCGGTCTCGCCCTGGTAGATGCGGAAAAACTTGGCCGAGATCTTGCCGGCGCGCACGGCACGGACGCGACTCCGAAAGAGGACGGTCAGCACGACCGCCGTCAGGAGCACGAGCGCGAACATCGGGAACACCAGTGCGTACGTACTCACGGCTGCACTCGCACGTAACCGCGCCGCTCGATCGAGCCCCTCGCAATTGAAAACGAACGGTGCGTGCGCATGTGCCTCTCCGCTGGTTGGGTTCGCTGAACCGTGCCGCGACGATGATACGCGCCGCCACGTGCCGGGCGCACGCGCGCCGGAGAGAGGAATGCGGGCAGCGCCAGCGTGGCGGCGCTAGGCGCGCTTGGCCTTGAGAAAGTCCATTGCACGGGCGGCCTCGAGCCGCAAGCGGGCCTCGAGTGCCACGAGATCGGTTGTCGTGCCCGATGTCGCGGCCGTTTCGAGATGCCCAGCCGCCACGCTGGTCGCACGCGCATGGATATTGGCGCTCGCACCCTTGAGCGAATGGGCGGCACGCCCGACGGCCCGCAGGTCACCGGCATCGACCGCGTTGCGAATGTCTCGAAGCGCCGTGTCACCGGACTGGATGAAGAGTTCGACCAACTCCTGGACGAGGCCCTCGTCGTGATCGGCGACCTGCATGAACTGCGGCCAGTCGACCGGTGCCGTTGTGTCTGCGCCGTCTGAGCGCGCTGGGGGCGGCTCCTTCGTCGCGGGCCCAGCGGACGAACTGAGGTGGCGGCTCAGCGTGGCGGCTAGGCGGCCGCGATCCAGGGGCTTCGTCAGGTAGTCGTCCATTCCGGCCTCGCGGCACTG
>CAYNCY010000316.1:0-5035 GCA_964395195.1 uncultured Steroidobacteraceae bacterium | reverse complement strand
GCCGCGCTCGTGGGCGGCGGCCGCGTGCTCGCCAATCACCGCAAGCAGGTGCTTCCGAACTACCGCGTCTTCGACGAGAAGCGCTACTTCCTCGCCGGGCACGCCGCGACGACGGTGGAGCTCAAGGGAGTTCGCGCCGCGCTCCTCGTCTGCGAGGATATCTGGGAGCCGGAGCCCGCACGCGCGGCGCTCGCGGCGGGCGCCGAGGCGCTCCTCGTGATCAATGCCTCGCCCTACCAGCTGCACAAGCAGCGCGAACGCGAGCGCGTCGCGCACGCGCGCGTCGCCGAGGTCGGCATCCCGCTCGTGTACCTGAACCTGGTCGGCGGCCAGGACGAGCTCGTGTTCGACGGCAACAGCTTCGTGCTCGCGGGGGATGGCACGCTGACACAACGTCTCCCGCCGTGGCGCGAGGCGACGGCAATCGTCGAGCTCGAACGCGCGGGCGGTCGCATCCGGCCGGTGCCCGGGGAGATTGCCGCCGAGCAGAGCGAGGAGGCGAGCGTCTACGACGCGCTCGTGCTCGGCGTGCGCGACTACGTCAACAAGCACCGCTTCCCGGGCGTCGTGATGGGGCTCTCGGGGGGCGTCGACTCCGCGCTCACGCTCGCGATCGCGGTCGACGCGCTCGGCCCCGAACGCGTGCAGGCCGTGATGATGCCCTCGCGCTTCACCTCGACGATGAGCCGCGAGGATGCCGCGCAACAGGCGCGCACGCAGGGCGTGCGCTACTCGAGCATCTCGATCGAAGGGATGTTCGAGGCGACGCTGAAGGAGCTCGCGCCCGAGTTCGCGGGCAGGCCCGCCGACACGGCCGAGGAGAACATCCAGTCGCGCTGCCGGGGCGTCCTCCTGATGGGCATCTCGAACAAGACGGGCGCGATGCTGCTGACGACCGGCAACAAGAGCGAGATGTCAGTCGGCTACGCGACCCTGTACGGCGACATGGCCGGTGGCTTCGCGCCGATCAAGGACTGCAGCAAGCTGATGGTCTACCGGCTCGCGAAGTACCGGAACTCGCTCGCGCCGGTCATCCCGGCGCGCGTGATCGAGCGTCCGCCGACCGCGGAGCTGCGCGCCGACCAGAAGGACACCGACTCGCTGCCGCCGTACGAAGTCATGGACCCGATCCTCGAGGCGTTCATCGAGGAAGACCTGTCGGTCGACGAGATCGCCGCGCGCGGCTTTGATCGCGCCACGGTCGGGCGGATCCTCGAGATGGTGAAGCGCAACGAGTACAAGCGCCGCCAGGCTCCGCCCGGCATCAGGATCAGCGGTCGTGCCTTCGGGCGCGACTGGCGCTACCCGATTACCTCCGGCTACCGCGCCCGCTGAGGCGGGCGCGCGCGTCTCACCAGATGTGCCACCAGCGCTTGCGGTCGGCGTGCACCGTGTCGCCCGGGTAGTTCGCGGCCAGCACCTTGCTCGCATCCCCGGCGAGGTCCTGCATGCCGAGCTTCTGGTAGCCGGCGACGGTGATCTCGAGCGCCTCGCGCATCGAGGGCGCGCCGTCGTAGTTCTCGATCAGGTAGCGGGCACGGGCGATCGCCGCGACCCAGGCGCCCCGGCGCATGTAGTAGCGCGCAACGTGGATCTCGTA
Source organism: uncultured Steroidobacteraceae bacterium (assembly GCA_964395195.1). Taxonomy (GTDB): domain Bacteria; phylum Pseudomonadota; class Gammaproteobacteria; order Steroidobacterales; family Steroidobacteraceae; genus CAIKZZ01. The sequence goes on along the minus strand of CAYNCY010000316.1, from coordinate 3,435 downwards.
GTCGGCGAGCCGGTTCCTGAGGTACACCATGCGCTGGCGCGCATCGCCCGCGTACTCGCTCTGCGGGTACTGCGTGACCACGCGCGAGAATGCCTCGAAGGACTTGCGCAGGTCCTGCGGCGGGCGCTGCGACAGGTCGACCTTGAACCAGCGCTCGAGGAAGTTCGCGTCGCGCTCGAAGTAGACGAGGCCCTTGACGTAGTAGGCGTAGTCGATGCGCGGGTGCGTCGGGTTCTCGCGGATGAACGAGTCCGCGGCGTCGACCGCTGACTCCTTCTCGTGACCCTTGTAGTACGCGTAGATGATGTCGAGGCGGCTCTGCCGCGCGGCATCACTGAAGGGATAACGGGCGGCGAGCGCCTCGTAGCCCTTGATCGCGGCCCCGTAGCTGCCTTCGCGCAGCGCCTTCGACGCCCGTCCGTACAGCGCCTCGGGGCTCGCGTTCTGCTCGTCCTTGTGGCGGAACGTCTTGCAGCCGCCGAGCGCGACCAGAGTCGCGGCGAACACGACGAGGAGGGCGATGCGCGCGGTGCGTGCGCCGAGGCCTTGCGGCACGTGGCGGGCGCAGGCCGCGGTGAAGGAGGAGATCAAGGGCGGACCACCGGGAAATGCAAGGCGCGGGAGTATAGCGTATGTTGTTCGGATGCCTGGGCCCCTCGAGGCACGAATCCCCGACGCAAACCGTGGCCAACGCTTGGACCAGACCCTGGCCCAACTGTTCCCGGATTTCTCGCGGACGCGCCTAAAAAACTGGATCGACGCCGGCCGCGTGCTGGTCGACGGCCGCACGCCGCGTCCCAAGGACGTGGTGGCGGGCGGCGAGGTCGTCGTGCTCGACCCGGTCGAGGAACCGAGGGTCCAGGTGGCGCCCGAGCCCATCGAGCTTGAGATCGTGCACGAGGATCCGGCCTTCCTCGTCATCAACAAGCCCGCCGGCCTCGTCGTCCATCCCGGTGCGGGAAACCCCCGCTCGACCCTGCAAAACGCGCTCCTGCACCGCGATCCCGAACTCGCGGGACTGCCCAGGGCCGGCATCGTGCACCGCCTCGACAAGGAGACGAGCGGGCTCCTCGTCGTTGCCCGTACCGCCCAGGCGCACGCCCACCTCATCAAGGCACTGGCCGCCCACGAGGTCGCGCGCATTTATGAAGCCGTCGCGATCGGCGTCATGACGGCCGGCGGCACGGTGGATGCCCCCATCGACCGCCACCCCGTGGATCGCCTGCGCATGGCGGTGCGTGGCGCCGGCCGCGCGGCGGTCACCCACTACCGCGTGATCGAGCGCTTTCGCGCCCACACGCACGTGCGCGTCGAACTCGAGACCGGCCGCACGCACCAGATCCGCGTGCACCTCGCGCACGCGGGTTTTCCGCTCGTGGGCGATGCGCTCTATGGCCGCCGGCTCGTGATACCGAAGACGCCGACCGCGCGCGTCGAGGCGAGCCTGCGGGCCTTTCACCGCCAGGCGTTGCACGCGGCGGAGCTCGCGTTTGCGCACCCCGTGAGCGGCGAGCGCGTCGAATTCAAGGCGCCGTTGCCGGCGGACCTCGTCGATCTCCTCGCGGCGCTTCGCGAGGATGCGCGCGCGGCCCGCGCCGCGGCGCCCGCACGGCGCTGAGCAGGCGCGGTCGTGGCGGGCATCGGCTGGGAGAACGCCGCTTGGAACGCGCCGCCCAATGTCCGGGCCGGAACCACGTACCGCGACGGCGGCGTGAGCCGCCCACCCTTCGCAAGCTTCAACCTGGCCCAGCACGTGGGCGATGACGACGCGGCCGTCCTCGAGAACCGCGCCCGACTCAGGGCCGGCCTCAAGCTCCCGGCGGAGCCCCTCTGGCTCGACCAGGTGCACGGGCGGGCGGTGGCAGTCCATTCCGGTGGCACGGGCCGTCCGCAGGCGGATGGCGCGGTCGCCTTCGAGGACGGCCGGGTGCTCGCGGTCCTCACGGCCGATTGCCTGCCGCTCGTGCTCGCGAGCCGCGATGGCACGCGGATCGGCATCGCCCACGCCGGCTGGCGCGGGCTCGCGGCGGGCATCATCGAGAACACCGTCGGGGCGCTCGGCGTGTCGGGCGATGAGATCCTCGCCTGGCTCGGCCCCGCCATCGGCCCGGCGGCCTTCGAGGTCGGGGGCGAGGTCCGGGAGGCCTTTGTCTCGGCCGATCCGGGTGCCACGGCGGCCTTCGTCCCGAACGCCCGCGGCCGCTGGCAGGCGGATCTCGGTGCGCTCGCGCGGCGCAGGCTTGAGAGCCTTGGGGTTCGCGAGGTCAGTGGCGGGGGTGCCTGTACCTGGTCCGACCCCGCGCGCTACTTCTCCTACCGGAGGGCCCCGGCGACGGGGCGGCTCGCAACCCTCGTCTGGCGCGAGTCCGGCACAGCTTAGTGCTTGAATTCGCTCGCGGAAGCCCCATCCTGATCCCCGGTGGACGGGTGCCGGGAGACGGACGATGCGACAGGACAAGCTCACTTCCAAATTCCAGCTCGCGCTCGCGGACGCGCAGTCGCTCGCCGTCGCGCGCGATCACGCCTTCATAGAGCCTGCCCACCTCCTGGTGGCGCTTCTCGACCAGCAGGGCGGCACCGTCCGTCCGCTCCTCGACAAGGCGGGCGTCAACCTCAACACGTTGCGGTCCCGGCTCGGCCAGGCCCTCGACCGCCTGCCGCAGGTGGAAGGCACCGCGGGCGAGGTGCACCTCTCGAACGACCTCGGGCGCCTCCTCAACCTGACCGAGAAGCTCGCGACCCAGCGCGGTGACCAGTTCGTCGCCTCCGAGCTCTTCGTGCTCGCCGCGGTCGACGACAAGGGCGACCTCGGCAAGCTCCTGCGCGAGTCGGGCGCCATCAAGGGCGCGCTCGAGAAGGCGATCGATGAAATGCGGGGCGGCGAGAAGGTCGCCGATCCCAACGCGGAGGAAGCGCGCGGCGCGCTCGAGAAGTACACGATCGACCTCACCGAGCGCGCGACCGCCGGCAAGCTCGATCCCGTGATCGGCCGGGACGACGAGATCCGCCGCACCGTGCAGGTGCTGCAGCGGCGTACCAAGAACAACCCCGTGCTGATCGGCGAACCCGGCGTCGGCAAGACCGCGATCGTCGAGGGACTCGCGCAGCGCATCGTCAACGGCGAGGTGCCGGAAGGCCTCAAGAACAAGCGCATCCTCGCGCTCGACATGGGCGCGCTCATCGCCGGCGCCAAGTTCCGCGGCGAGTTCGAGGAACGCCTGAAGGGCGTGCTCAACGACCTCGCGAAGCAGGAAGGGCAGGTGATCCTGTTCATCGACGAGCTGCACACGATGGTCGGCGCCGGCAAGGCCGAGGGCGCCATGGACGCGGGCAACATGTTGAAGCCCGCGCTCGCGCGCGGCGAGCTCCACTGTGTCGGTGCGACGACGCTCGATGAATACCGCAAGTACATCGAGAAGGACGCGGCGCTCGAGC
>CAYNCY010000315.1:0-5049 GCA_964395195.1 uncultured Steroidobacteraceae bacterium | reverse complement strand
CCGCCGAGGGCGAGACCGGTCATGCACACGGCCACCTCGAGTACCTCGAGGCGGTGGGCGACCCGGCGACGGGGCTGCCGATCGGCCCGACCTCCGACAACCTCAAGGCCGCCATCGCGGGCGAGACGCACGAGTACAGCGACATGTACCCGGGCATGGCGAAGGCCGCGCGCGAGGAAGGCTTCGGCGAGATCGCCGACTGGTTCGAGACGCTCGCCAAGGCCGAGCGCTCGCATGCCAACCGCTTCCAGAAGGCGCTCGACGGCCTGTGATCGGCTCACGCCGGTGCTCGTCCGCCGACGGGCACCGGCCGCTTGACGGCCGGCGCAACCGATGACCGAGACGCCCCCAGCAGGCGCCCGCGAAGGCAGCCTCGAGGCCCCCACCCGCCACGCGATCGCGTGGAAGGGACCCGAGTTCCACGACGAAGCGAAGCTCTTCACCGAGCTCGAGCGCGTCTTCGACATCTGCCACGGCTGCCGGCGCTGCTTCAGCCTCTGCCAGTCGTTCCCGACCCTGTTCGATGCGGTCGATGCGACCGCGACGGGCGAGGTCGCGGAGGTACCGAAGACGGCCTACTGGGGCGTCATCGACAACTGCTACCTCTGCGACATGTGCTACATGACGAAGTGTCCGTACGTGCCGCCGCACCCGTGGAACGTCGACTTCCCGCACCTGATGCTGCGCGCGAAGTCCTTCAAGCACTCCAAGGGCGGCACGAGCACGCGCGACAAGATCCTCGCCGCGACCGACACCGTCGGGCGGCTCGCCGGCATTCCGGTCGTCGCCGAGATCGTCAATGCCGTGAACGCATCGCCCCTCGGCCGCAAGGTCCTCGAGAAGACGCTTGGCATCGATCCCGGGGCGCCGCTCCCGCGCTACGCGCACCCGAGCTTTCGGGCGCGCGAGGCGAAGCGCGTGAAGCCTGCGCTCGCGGCCATCGCGGCCGAGGGCACGCGCGGCCGGGTGGCGCTGTTCGCGACCTGCTACGGCAACCGGAACGCGCCCGAGATCGATGAGGATTTGGCCCTGGTATTCGAGCACAACGGCATCGAGGTCACGATCGCCGCGCGCGAAGCCTGCTGCGGCATGCCGAAGCTCGAGCTCGGGGACCTGAATGCCGTCGAGGCACTGAAGGAAGTCAACGTGCCCGTGCTCGCGGCGCTCGTCGATCAGGGCTTCGATCTCGTTGCCGCGATTCCCTCCTGCGTACTCATGTTCAAGCAGGAGCTGCCGCTTCTCTTCCCGGACGACGCCGAGGTCCGCACAGTCGCCGAGCACATGTACGACCCCTTCGAGTACCTGATGCTCAGGCACAAGGGCGGCCTCCTCAACACGGCCTTCACGACGGCGCTCGGCAAGGTCGCCTACCACGTGCCGTGCCACCTGCGCGTGCAGAACATCGGCCTCAAGACGCGCGACCTCCTGAAGCTCGTGCCGGGCACGACGCTCGAGGTGATCGAGCGCTGCTCGGGCCACAACGGCACCTACGCCGTCAAAGCGGAGTTCCACGCCGCCTCCGTCAAGATCGGGCGCCCCGTCGTCACCCGCGTCGCGAACTCGGGCGCGGACCTGCACTCGAGCGACTGCCCGATGGCCGGGCAGCAGATCTCGAGCGGCCTCGAGAGCCACCGCCCGCCCGTCCACCCGCTGACACTGCTCGCGAGGGCCTATGGCATCGCCCGCTGATTCCGTTTCCATGCGGGGACACCTCACGTCCTCGGACCTCCTCAGCCTCGAGGCCTACGCGCGCGAGCGAGTGGAGTTCCGGGCGCGGGTGATCGCGCACAAGCGCCCGCGCACGCTCACCGTCGGTCCGCACACGACCTGGTGCTTCGAGGACCGACTGACCGTTCAGTACCAGATCCAGGAGATGCTGCGCGCCGAGCGCATCTTCGAGGCGCAGGGCATCCAGGACGAGCTCGATGCCTACAACCCGCTGATCCCGGACGGCAGCAACCTCAAGGCCACGCTCCTGATCGAGTACACCGATCCGGTTGAACGCGCCATCGCGCTCACGCGCCTGAAGGGCATCGAGTCGCGCTGCTACCTCGGCGTCGGTGATGAGGTCGCGATGGCGATCGCGGACGAGGACCTGCCGCGCGAGAACGAGGAGAAGACCTCGGCCGTGCACTTCCTTCGGTTCGAGCTCTCCTCGCGGGCGCTCGGTTTCCTCGCCGCCGGCGCGCCGCTCACGGCCGGCGTCGACCACCCGGCGTACCGGCACGTGCTCGAGGTGTCATCCGCGTCCCGCGCGGCGCTCATCGCCGATCTCGCGACGTGAATCGCGCCGTAAATCCCGAACTGGCCGGCCGTTGCATAGTGCGGGCGGTCCGATTTCTAGTACTCTCGCGCCCGCGATGAGCCAGTCCTATACCTCCTCCGACATCGAAGTCCTCTCCGGGCTCGATCCCGTGCGCCGGCGTCCGGGCATGTACACCGACACGACGCGCCCGAACCACCTCGTGCACGAGGTCGTGGACAACAGCGTCGATGAGGCGCTCGCCGGCCACTGCAAGGAGATCGCGGTCACGATCTTCAAGGATGGCTCCGTCGAGGTCATCGACGACGGCCGCGGCATGCCGGTCGACGTGCACCCGAAGGAGAAGATCCCGGGCGTCGAGCTGATCCTCACCCGCCTGCACGCGGGCGGTAAGTTCAACGACAAGACCTACCAGCAGTCGGGCGGCCTGCACGGCGTCGGCGTCTCGGTGGTGAACGCGCTCTCCAAGCGCCTCGAGTGCCGCGTCAAGCGCGACGGCAACGAGTACCTGATCACCTTCAAGGACGGCCGGCTCGATTCGAAGCTCAAGCTCATCGGCAAGGTCGGGGCCCGGAACACCGGCACCGCCGTGCACTTCTGGCCGGACCCGAAGTACTTCGACTCCGACAAGGTGTCGCTGCCAAAGCTCCGGCATCTCCTGCGCGCCAAGGCGGTCCTGTGCCCGGGACTCAAGGTGACGCTCCTCGCCGAGGCGACGGGCGAGAAGGACGAGTGGTTCTACACCGGCGGCCTCTCGAGCTACCTGATCGAGCGGCTCGAGAAGGCGACGATCCTGCCGGAGGAGCCCTTCGCCGCGAGCCTCAAGGGCGGAAGCGAAGTCGCCGAGTGGGCCTTCGCCTGGCTCGCCGAGGATGGCGTCGAGGCGGTCGGCGAGAGCTACGTGAACCTGATCCCGACGGTCGAGGGCGGCACGCACGTCAACGGCCTGCGCGCCGGCATCACGGACGCCGTGCGCGAGTTCTGCGAGTTCAGGAACCTGGTGCCGCGCGGCGTCAAGCTCGCGCCCGAGGATGTCTGGGACAGGCTCTGCTACGTGCTCTCGGTCAAGATGTCGGAGCCGCAGTTCGCGGGCCAGACCAAGGAGCGCCTCGCCTCGCGCGAGTCCGCCGCCTTCGTTTCGGGACTGGTGAAGGACTCCTTCGCCGTCTGGCTCAACCAGCACGCCGAGGCCGGTGAGCGCATCGCGCAGCTCGCGATCGCGAACGCGACCGCGCGCCTGAAGGCCGCGCAGAAGATCATCAGGAAGCGCGTGGTCTCGGGACCGCAGCTGCCCGGCAAGCTCGCCGACTGCACTTCGCAGGATCCCAAGCGCACCGAGCTCTTCCTGGTGGAGGGCGACTCGGCCGGCGGCAGCGCGAAGCAGGCGCGCGAGCGCGACACGCAGGCGGTGATGCCGCTCAGGGGCAAGATCCTCAACACCTGGGAGGTCGATGCGGGCGGCGTGCTCGCCTCCGAGGAAGTGCACAACATCTCGATCGCGATCGGCGTGGAGCCGGGCTCGCCGAAGCTCGAGGACCTGCGTTACCACAAGATCTGCATCCTCGCGGACGCCGACTCCGACGGCCAGCACATCGCGACGCTGCTGTGCGCGCTGTTCCTCCGGCACTTTCGCCCGCTGGTGCTCGCCGAGCATGTCTACGTCGCGATGCCGCCGCTCTATCGCATCGACGTCGGCCGGAACGTCTACTACGCCCTCGATGATGCGGAGCGCGCCGGGGTCCTCGATCGCATCGCGGCCGAGGGGCAGCGCGGCAAGGTGACCGTCACGCGCTTCAAGGGCCTGGGCGAGATGAATCCGCTGCAGCTGCGCGAGACCACGATGGCACCCGCGACGCGCCGTCTGCTGCAGCTCACGGTCGATGCGGCCGACGGCACCGATGCGCTCTTCGACATGCTGCTCGCCAAGAAACGCGCGGCGGAGCGCCGCGACTGGCTCGAGGCCAAGGGCAACCTCGCCGAGGTGCTGGCGTGAAGACGGGCGAGCTCGACTTCGAGGGCATCGAGCGCCGGCCGCTCAAGGATTTCACCGAGAAGGCCTACCTCGACTACTCGATGTACGTGATCCTCGATCGCGCGCTGCCGCAGCTCGCGGACGGCTTGAAGCCCGTGCAGCGCCGGATCATCTACGCGATGAGCGAGTTGAGCCTCGCCGCGACCAACAAGCACAAGAAGAGCGCACGCACCGTCGGCGACGTGATCGGCAAGTTCCATCCGCACGGCGACTCCGCCTGCTACGAGGCCATGGTGCACATGGCGCAGGAGTTCTCCTACCGCTACCCGATTGTGGACGGGCAGGGCAACTGGGGCTCCACCGACGATCCGAAGTCGTTCGCGGCGATGCGCTACACCGAGGCGAAGCTGAGGCCCTACGCGGAGACGCTGCTCTCCGAGCTCGGGCAGGGCACGGTCGAGTGGGTGCCCAACTTCGACGGTACGCTCGAGGAGCCCGCGCTCCTGCCCGCGCGGCTGCCGAACGTGCTCCTGAACGGCGCGAGCGGCATCGCGGTCGGCATGGCGACCGACCTGCCGCCCCACAACCTCAAGGAAGTGGTCGCTGCCTGCGTGCGCCTCATCGACGAGCCCGAGGTCGCGCTCAAGGAGCTGCTGAAGCTCATGCCGGGTCCGGACCTGCCGACGGGCGGCGAGATCATCACGCCCAAGTCCGAGTTGCGCTCGATGTACGACACCGGCAACGGCAGCTACCGCGCGCGCGCGATCTACGAGGTGGAGGAGGGCGAAGTCATCATCACCGCGCTCAGATCGGA
>CAYNCY010000314.1:0-5060 GCA_964395195.1 uncultured Steroidobacteraceae bacterium | reverse complement strand
CTTCTCGTCCATGTCGATCACCGCGTACTGGCGCAGGCTCGCGGAGGTATTGATGCCCTCGCGCCGCAGCACATCGACGAGGTCGGGCGCGGCGCGCCCGGCGACCTCGACGGTCACGATGGCCGCGAGGTCGGTGCCGCGATCCAGCACGCGCAGGCCGTCCACCGATCCGAGCCCGCGCCGCAGCCGCCCCGCCAGCTGGCGCGCCCGCTGGCCGCAGCGCTCGATCCCCGCTCGTGCGGCGTAGCGCGCGGCTTCGCCGAGACCGAGCACGAGCGCGTAGGAAAACTCCCAGTTTTCGAATCGCCGGGCGCCCGGCGCGAGCACAAAGGAGTCGGCCGACTGCCATTCGCCGCCGCGCATGTCGAGATAGAGCGGGAAAACGCCGCGCGCCAGAGCGCGGTCGGAGACATACAGGAATCCGATACCACGCGGTCCGCGCAGGAATTTTCGTGCCGTGGCCGAAAGAAAGTCGCACCGCAGATCGTGAACGTCGATGGGCAGTTCGCCGACGGCCTGGCACGCATCGAGGAGGTACGGAACGCCTGCCTCTTCGGCGATTCTCCCCAGCGCCGCAGCCGGCTGGATCAGCCCGGAGTTGGTCGGAATCCATGTCACCGCGAGGATTCGCACGGCGGGGTCACGCAGGAGCTCGCGGACCGACTCCGGATCGACGCCTCCCGCCGGCACATCCGCAGCGCGGCGGATTTCTACCCCGGTTCGCTGCGCGAGCGACAGGTAGCTGATCTGGTTCGAAATGTAGTCGTTGCGCGTGGTGACGATGACATCGCCAGGCTTGAAGTCGAACGCCGACAGTGCCTGCGAAAACGCGACTGTCGCATTCTCAACGATGGCGACGTTGGATGCTTGCGCGTTCAGGATCGCGGCAACCGCGTCGTACGCGGCCGAGATCGCGCCTGCCATTTCGTCCGCGCTCTCGTAGCCGCCAGTGCGGCCTTCGCGCTCGAGGTGCTCGGTCATCGCGGCGATGACCGAGCCCGGCATCAGGCCGGCGCCGGCGTTGTTCATGTGGATACGGTGTGAGACACCTGGCGTGTCCGCGCGCCACTGCGGGAGGAGGTCAGTCACGGCCGGATGCTCTCTTCACGGGTTGATGCGGCGGTAGCGTACCGGCCCTGCGCGCTACGCGGAAGCGGCGCCCTTCGGCCGCGCCTTTCAGCTGTCGACAGGACTCGTCGCGGTACGGCGCTCGGCGACGAGCGCGGAGAGCTCGGCGAAGCTCTGGTCGACTGTCTTGCCCGACGTGAACAGCTGGCGGTGGGCCTGCCGGTAGAACGGGGCGCGCGCGTCGAGGATGTCCTTGAGCTCGCGCATGGCCTGCCGGCTGCGTGCCATCGGGCGCAGGTCACCCTGGTCGATGACGCGCTGCATGTGCTCCTCGGGCGTCGCACGGATCCACACCGTGAGCGCCTTTGCGAGCAGGAGTGGCAGAGTCTCCGGATCGGCCGCGAGGCCACCGCCGGTCGCGATCACCGCCGCGGGGTGGGTCGCGAGGATCGCCTGCAGGCCCTCGCGCTCGAAGCGGCGGTAACCGGACTGTCCGTGCAACTGCAGGATCTCGCCGATCGTCGCGCCGTACATTCGCTCGACTTCCCGGTCGAGCTCAAAGAACGGAACACCCCGTTCGACGGCCAGACGTCGGCCAAGCGTGCTCTTGCCGGCGCCGCGCAGACCGACCAACGCGACATACGAGCGGTAGGAGTCGGGAGAGGCGGCCGCTCCAAACCGTTCGACGAGAAGAGCGTTCGCACGCACGAGATCGTCCTCGGACAGCCCGTCCAGGAGCTGCGTTGCGCTCACGCGATCGGCGCTACGGGCCCGCTCGTCTGCAAGCAGGGTTTCAAGTGAAAAGCCGAGCGCGGCCGCGACCCGCTTCAGGACCAGCACGGAAGGATTGCCCTCCCCGGCCTCGAGTTGCGCCAGGAACCGGAGCGATACGCCGGAGTCCGCGGCCAGCGCCGCGCGGGTCATTCCGCGGCGCGCGCGGGCCGCTCTCAGGCGAGCCGCGAGCTCGCGCAGGTAACCCTTGTCCGTGGCCGAGTCGGTGCGGCCAACAGTTTTCTTCGTCACCACGCGCTCACGCGACCGAACCCGCGCCACTCAGGCGCTCGATAAAGCTCACGGTCTGGCCGATGACCGTCTCTGGATGATCGCGGTGCGGAGAATGCCCGCAATGGGCAAGTACGGAAGTGGCCGTCAACGGAAGCGCGCGCCGGATCGCCTCGAGGTGCCGCAGAGTCCCGTACTCGTCGTCCTCCCCCTGGATCGCCAATACCGGGACGCGAATCAGCGGGAGCAAGTCTTCGATGCTCCACTGCCGGAACGCGGGATCGAGCCAGATTCGGTTCCATCCCCAGAACGCAGAGTCCACGTCTGCGTGGTATCGCGCGAGCCGCGCCTTGAAGTCGGTGGTCAAGTACGCCTGGCGGGCTCGCTCTATGCTCTTCATGGAGAGTTCCTCGACATCGACGTGCGGCGCGAGCGCCACGATCCCGGACAGGTTCGCCGCCGGGCTTGCGCCGTGAATGAGGGCGATGGATGCGCCGTCGCTGTGGCCGAACAAGACCGGCCGCTCGATTGCGAGGAGTTCGAGAATCCTCGGCAGCCAGATCCGCGCTTCGTCGTGCATGAACCCGGTCGCACGGGGAACCTCGAGCGCGGACGAGGCGCCGTAGCCATGCCGTGAGTAAACAAGCACTCGACAACCGGTCGCCTGCGCAAGCCTTTCCGGAAAGTCCTTCCACATGGCGACAGAGCCGAGGCCCTCGTGGAGCATGACGATATCGAAGGGTCGCAGGCGCTCACCGACGAGGCGGTATTCGATTCTCCGGTCGGCGAGTTCGAGGAATTCCGACGTCACGGGAACTGCGGAGACGGTCCGCAGCCGGGACACCGGCCGACCCACCGTCCGATCAGTCGCCTGGCCACTTCAATTAGACGCATTCGCTGGGATAGTGGTACGTAGCATATTGCATGTCACGCGGCCCGCACGACCGACGCAGTCAGTTAGCGAGGAATTAGCGTTCCCCATGAGATGCAGTATACTGCACTTTCGCATCCAACGAAATCCCTGCTCGTGCCCCGGAGCCCGAATGAGCCACGCCGACCAACCCAACGAGCAGAACGAGTCGACGCCGGTGAGTTTCGAGACTCATCCTTCCCGGTACCGTCACTGGCGTCTCGATGTCGCCCCACCGATCGCGACGCTGAGTCTCGCTGTGAACGAAGGCGCCGGCATCCGCCCCGGCTACGCGCTCAAGCTCAATTCGTATGACCTCGGCGTCGACATCGAGCTGCACGACGCGCTGCAGCGGATTCGATTCGAGCATCCCGAAGTGCGGACCGTCGTGATTACGAGCGCGATGGATCGCATCTTCTGCTCAGGCGCCAACATCTTCATGTTGGGGCTCTCCTCGCATGCCTGGAAGGTGAACTTCTGCAAATTCACCAACGAGACCCGCAACGGCATCGAGGACTCGAGTGCCCACTCGGGCCTCAAGTTCATTGCGGCCTGCAACGGGACGACAGCAGGCGGCGGATACGAGCTCGCACTCGCGTGCGACGAGATCATCCTCGTCGATGATCGTTCCTCGGCGGTAAGCCTCCCCGAGGTCCCGCTGCTCGGGGTACTCCCGGGGACCGGGGGCCTCACGCGGCTGACGGACAAGCGACGCGTGCGTCGCGACCGCGCGGACGTGTTCTGCACAACCGTCGAAGGCGTGCGCGGTGTTCGCGCGCGCGACTGGGGGCTCGTCGATGCCGTCGTCAAGACCCAGGAGTTTCGAAAACACGTCAGTCAACGTGCGCACGACCTCGCTGCCGCAAGCGATCGACCAGTCGATGCCGTCGGCGTGCCGCTTCCTCCGCTTGAGCGCAGCGAGAGCCCCGATGGCTTTCGCTACCGCCACGTTGACGTTCGGCTCGATCACCAGGGACGCCGGGCCGAACTGATTGTCAGCGCGCCGGCTACTCCGCCACCAGAAACCATCGCCGACATCCACCGCGCGGGAGCCGCGTGGTGGCCGTTGCGGATGGCGCGGGAGTTGGACGATGCGATCCTGCACCTCAGGACCAATTTCCTGGCCTACGGGCTGTGGGTGCTGCGAACGTCCGGTGAGGCCGGGCACGTCCTCGAGGTCGATCGTTCGCTCGCAAAGCACGCGGATGACTGGTTCGTACGCGAAGTCATCGGACTCTTGCGTCGGACACTTAGCCGGCTCGATGTGTCATCCCGGTCCATGTTCGCGCTGGTCGACGTGAAGAGCTGCTTCGCAGGCACTCTTCTCGAAATTGCTCTCGCGGCCGATCGGACCTACATGCTCGACCAAGCCATCGCGGACGGCGGTCCGTCGATGACGCTTTCCGGCGCGAACTTCGGTCTCTACCCCGCCGCGCACGGACAGAGCCGTCTTGAGGCTCGCTTTTGCGGTCACCGCGAGGCGATCGCCGCCCTCGAAGCGCGGCTCGGTACGGCAGTAGACACCCGCGCCGCCGACGCGCTCGGTCTCGTGACGGCAGCGCCCGACTCGCTCGACTGGGAAAGCGAGGTGCGCATCGCGCTCGAGGAACGCGCGAGCATCTCGCCCGACGCGCTGACCGGGATGGAAGCGAACCTGAGATTCGGGGGCGCTGAAACGATGGAAACGCGCGTATTCGGGCGGCTGTCCGCCTGGCAGAACTGGATCTTCGTGCGCCCGAATGCCGTCGGCGATGCCGGCGCGCTCAAGGTCTTTGGCACCGGTCGGAAAGCGTCGTTCAACTGGGACCGTATCTAGGACACCTGCGATGAACATCAACCACACCGACAAGATACCCAACAACGTCGATCTCTCGGGCGACAAGGTCCTGCAACGCGCGCTCGAGCATTGGCAGCCGCGCTTCCTCCAATGGTGGGGCGAGATGGGACCGGAGGGATCGCATGGGTTCGACGTGTACCTGCGCACCGCCGTCAGCGTCGACAAGGCCGGCTGGGCGCAGTTCGGCTACGTGAAGATGCCCGATTACCGCTGGGGGATCTTCATGAATCCCGCCGACGCGGA
>CAYNCY010000313.1:0-5080 GCA_964395195.1 uncultured Steroidobacteraceae bacterium | reverse complement strand
AGCGGTTCGGTGTTCGAGGAGCGCAGGTTGAGCCGCCAGCGCTCGAACTCCATCGTGAGCCCGTCGGTGTAGTCGATGCGAAGCGCCCTCGCCCGGTAGCGCGCCTCGACGGCGGCGATGGCCCCAGGTGCATCCGGCACGCGCCGGTTGATCTCCCCGCTCGAGGGGAAGAGTCGCATCCGCTCGGCGACGAGCGCCGACAGCGGCTGGTCGGTCTGGGAGAGCACCTCGGCGAGCACGAGCCAGGGAATCATCCCGCTGTCGCAGTACGCGAAGCGCCGAAAGTAATGGTGCGCACTCATCTCGCCGCCGTACACGGCATCGACCTCGCGCATGACGGCCTTCATGAAGGCGTGGCCCGACTTGCACTGGACCGCCGTGCCGCCCGCGGCCGCGACGATATCGAGCGTGTTCCAGGTCACCCGCGGGTCATGGACGATCCGCCCGCCCGGCTCCCGCGCGAGGAACACCGAGGCCAGGAGTCCGACGATGTAGTAGCCCTCGATGAAGGCACCGTGCTCGTCGAAGAAGAAGCAGCGGTCGTAGTCGCCGTCCCAGGCGATGCCGAAGTCGGCGCCGGAACGGCGCACGGCCTCGGCGACCGGCGCGTGGTTGTGCTCGAGCATCGGGTTCGGCACGCCGTTCGGGAACGTGCCGTCCGGCTCGTGGAACACCTTGATGAACTCGAACGGCAGCCGGGGCTCGAGCCGATCCACGACGAGTCCCGCACCGCCGTTGCCCGCGTTGCAGACGATGCTGAGCTTGCGGAGCTTTCCGATCTCGACGTACGAGAGGAGATGTTCGACGTAGTCCTGGCTGGTATCGACCGCCGTGACGCGCCCGGGCTCGCTCGCGGGCTCGAAGCGGTTCTCTTCCGCGGCGCGACGGATTTCCTTGAGGCCGTTGTCGCCGCTGATCGGCCGCGACCCTTCGCGCACGAACTTCATGCCGTTGTAGTCGGGCGGATTGTGGCTCGCAGTCACCATGATCCCGCCGTCGAGGCCGAGCGCGGACGTCGCGAAGTAGACGCCCTCCGTGCCGCAGAGCCCGATGTCGATCACCTCGACGCCGGAGTCGACGAGGCCGCGGATCGTCGCCGCCGCGAGCTCCGCGCTCGAGAGGCGGATGTCGCGCCCGACGCAGATCCGCTGCGGTTTCAGGAACCCGGCGTAGGCGCGCGCGACCCGGTAGGCGATGTCGGGGTTGAGCTCGGCCGGGATGCGACCGCGCAGGTCGTAGGCCTTGAAGGCGGTGATGGAGTCGATCGGAGTCCCCTCGGCGGCGCTCGCGCGCGGCGCATCTGCCCCACTCAGGTGTTCGTGCCTTCGCGCCCGTAGGTGTCCGCGAAGCGCACGATGTCGTCCTCGCCGAGGTAGGAGCCCGACTGCACCTCGATGACGTGCAGCGGCACCTTGCCCGGGTTTTCGATGCGGTGGGTCGCACCGATCGGGATGTAGGTCGACTCGTTCTCCGAGAGCAGGAACACCTTGTCGTTGCAGGTGATGCGGGCGGTGCCGGAGACGACGATCCAGTGCTCGGCGCGGTGATGGTGCATCTGCAGCGACAGCTGCGCACCCGGGTTAACGGTGAGCCGCTTCACCTGGAAGCGGTCGCCGGCATCCACGCTGTCGTAGCTGCCCCACGGCCGGAAGACCTCGCGGTGGAGGCCCGCTTCGCTCCGACCCAGCGCCTTCAGGCGCCCGACCAGCAGCTTGACGTCCTGCACGCGATCGCGCGGCGCGACCAGCACCGCGTCCTTGGTCTCGATCACGACGTGATCGCGAAGGCCAACCGTCGCGACGAGCCGGTTGCTCGAGTACACGTAGCAGCCGCTCGAGTCCTCGATGATGACATCGCCGCGCGTGACGTTGCCGGCGGGATCCGCGCTCGCGCTCTCGTGCAACGCCGACCACGAGCCGACGTCGCTCCAGCCGGCATCGAGCGGCACGACGACGGCGGCGTCGGTCTTCTCCATCACGGCGTAGTCGATCGAGTCGCTCGGGCAGCGCGCGAACTCGGTGCGCGCGAGGCGCACGAAATCGAGGTCACCCTGGGCGCCGGCGAGCGCGGCCTTGCAGGCGGCGAGCATCTCGGGTGCGAAGCGCTCGAGTTCCTCGAGGTAGCGGCGCGCGCGAAAGAGGAACATGCCGCTGTTCCACAGGTACTCGCCCGAGGCGACGTACTCGGCGGCGCGCTCGGCGTCGGGCTTCTCGACGAAGCGCTCGATCCGGTAGGTGGGGCCGGCACCCGCGGTGCGGCGCATGTAGCCGTAGCCGGTTTCGGGTTTCGTCGGCACGACGCCGAAGGTCACGAGCGAGCCGTGCGCGGCCGCCGCGAGCCCGAGCCGCACCGCCGCGTGGAACGCAGGGACGTCGCGCAGCAGGTGATCCGCCGGCAGCACGAGGAGCACGGGGTCCTCGTTGGCGGCGCGACCCGCGAGCGCGGTCAGCGCCGCGATCGCGACCGCGGGTGCGGTGTTCCGCCCGACGGGCTCGAGGATGATCGCGGTCGCCGCGGTGCCGAGCTTGCGCAGCTGCTCGGCGACGATGAAGCGCTGGTGCTCGACGCAGACGACGATGGGCCCGAGTGCATTCAATCCCTCGAGCCGCGTGACGGTGTCCTGCAGCATCGTCTGCGCGCCGACGAGCGGCAGGAACTGCTTGGCGTAGAGCTCACGCGACAGCGGCCAGAGCCGCGTGCCCGCACCGCCCGACAGGATGACCGGAATCAGCACGGCTCGGTCCCCTGCTCCCGCCGCATGTCAGCCCGCGGACGCCGGCACCGTCGCGCCGCGCCCGATTCCGTAGTAGGTGAAGCCGAAGCGGTTCATCAGCGCCGGGTCGTAGAGGTTGCGACCGTCGAATATCGTCGGCTGCGAGAGAGCCGCGCGCATCGCATCGAAATCGGGGCTCCGGAACTCCTGCCACTCGGTGACGATCGCGAGCGCATCGGCGCCGGCGAGCGCCTCTTCCATGCTGCCGACGAGCTCCAAATCGGCACGCGTGCCGTAGATCCTCTTGACCTCGGGCATCGCGATCGGATCGTAGGCGCGCACCTTGGCGCCCGCCGCCCACAGCGCCTCGATCAGCACGCGGCTCGGCGCCTCGCGCATGTCGTCGGTGTTGGGCTTGAACGCGAGGCCCCAGACCGCGAGCGTCCGGCCCGCGAGCTTGCCGCCGAAGTGGCGGCTGATCTTGTTGAAGAGCACCTGCTTCTGGCGCGCGTTGACGGCCTCGACTGCGGCGAGGATGCCGGACTCGTAGCCGACCGCGCGTCCTGAGCGCTCGAGCGCCTGCACGTCCTTCGGAAAGCACGAACCGCCGTAGCCGACGCCCGGATAGATGAAGCCGTAGCCGATGCGCGGATCCGAGCCAATGCCGACGCGCACCTTCTCGATGTCGGCGCCGAGCCGCTCGGCCAGGTTCGCCATCTCGTTCATGAACGAGATCTTGGTGGCGAGCATCGCGTTCGCCGCGTACTTCGTCAGCTCCGAGGAGCGGATGTCCATGACGACCAGGCGGTCGTGGTTGCGCGTGAAGGGCTCGTAGAGCGCACGCATGAGCTCGGTCACGCGCGGGTTGTCGGTACCGACGATCACGCGATCCGGCCGCATGAAATCGTTGATCGCCGCGCCTTCCTTCAGGAATTCGGGGTTTGAGACGACGTCGAATTCGCCCGTCGTGCCGCGAGCCGCGAGCCGGTTCGTGATCGTCGCCCGCACTTTGTCGGCGGTGCCGACGGGAACCGTCGACTTCGTGATCACGACCTTGTACTCGGTCATGTGCGTCGCGATGGTGTTGGCGACGTCGAGGACGTAGCGCAGGTCCGCCGAGCCGTTCTCGTCGGGCGGCGTGCCGACCGCGATGATCTGGAAGAGGCCCTGCGCGACGGCGCTCGCGGCGTCGAGCGTGAAGTGCAGGCGACCCTTGGCCTGGTTGCGGCGGATCAGGTCGTCGAGGCCGGGCTCGTGGATCGGCACCTCTCCGCGGTTGAGCCGCTCGACCTTGCCGGGATCGACGTCAACGCAGACGACGTTATTGCCGGCATCGGCGAGGCAGGCGCCCGTGACGAGGCCTACGTACCCTGAGCCGAAAATCGTGATTCGCATCGCGCTCGCTCGCTCCCGGTTGATCCGACGCTGACACCGGCGTCCCCGGCCTGCCGGCGCCTCGAGCGTCCGCCGAGCATGATACGGGCTCGATGGGTGCGCGCCACGGACGTGAACGAATCTACATGATATAGATCACGTAATAACATGATTGTAGTGCACTCTTTGGGCGAGTGTGCTGCCGGTGACGACCTGCGACGGACGACGCATCGGGCCGCGTTTCAGGGACCGCCCGCCGCCATCAGCCGGTTCGGCCGCACTCGCACTCCGGCACCGGCCTCGACCGTGCCGATGCCGAGAAATCGGGGACCTGGCTCGTAGACGCGCACCGTCGCCCCGACCTGCGGCTGGACGGCGTCGAGGGCACGCGCGCCGACCGCGAGTCCGCTCACGAACCGCGCCGCCTCCTCGAGACCGAGGGCAACGGCCGGGTAACCGGCGAGCGCGGAATCGACCGGCGCGAGAAGCGCATCGAGCGCGGCTTCATCGGGCGCCAGCGCCTCGAGTGCCTCGAAGGTGTGCGTGCGGGCACCCTGGAACGCGCCGATGCCCGTGCGATCGAGCGCCGCGAGATGGCCGACGGTGCCGAGCGCGACGGCGAGATCCTCGCCCAGGGTGCGCACGTACGTCCCCTTGGAGCACTCGACGGTGAAGGTGAGCTGCCCGGGCTCGAGTGCCTCGAGCGTGAAGGCGCGGATCTCGACGCGTCGCGGCGCGCGCTCGACCTCGATTCCCTCGCGCGCGAGCGCATAGAGCGGCCGCCCGCCCTGCTTGAGCGCCGAGTACATGGGCGGCACCTGTTCGATGACGCCCAGAAACGCGCGCATCGCCGCCTCGACGCCGCCGCGTTCGAGGACGGGCACGGCACGGGACTCGATGATCTCGCCCTCGCGGTCGCCGGTCCGCGTCCGGCTGCCGAGCGCGAGCACGGCGCGGTAGCTCTTGTCGGAGTCGAGGAGGAGCCCCGCGACC
>CAYNCY010000312.1:0-5081 GCA_964395195.1 uncultured Steroidobacteraceae bacterium | reverse complement strand
TCGCACGGTGGGCGCTCGTGAGAAGTTTGTGGAGCTCACGCACGCCCAGCACGATCGGGGGTACGCCACGGGACTAGACGTTGCAACGGCCGAGGCGCAGGCAGCAGCCGCGCGCGCCAACGTGCCGGACCTGGAGCGGCGCATCGGTGAGACGGAAGACGAGATCTGCGTACTCCTTGGCGAGGCGCCGCATCCGATCGATCGGGAGCACCGCGGCGAGGAGATGCCGCTCGCGCCGCCGCTGCCACCGGTCGGCCTTCCCTCGCAACTCCTCGAGCGTCGCCCGGACGTTCGCGAGGCCGAGGAAGCGCTCAAGGCTGCCAATGCCAATGTTGGAGTCGCGAAGGCCGCGCTCTTCCCGCAGATCTCCCTGACGGGACTTTTCGGCTCCCTGAGCTCGCCACTCGGCGACCTCCTCAAGGCGCCGACTGCCGAATGGAACGCGGCCGCCGGATTGGTTCAACCGTTGCTGGATTCGCAACGAAGTGTTTATCAGGTCGAAGTGGCGAGCGCGCACAAGCGCGAGGCCATTTTCGACTATCAGAAGGCCGTGCAGACTGCCTTCCAGGAGACAGCGGACGCACTGCTCGCGTACCGGAAGTACGGCGACTTCCAGCGCGAACAGGCATTGCAGGTGGACGCGCTGCGCCGGGCCGAGGCGATCGCCCTCGCCCGCTACCGCGTCGGCTACGCGTCGTACTTTGACGTCATCAATGCCGACCGGGACCTGTTCACGGCGGAACTGTCTTTGAGCCAGGCGTACGCCAACAGTCTTACGTCACTTGTACGCTTGTACCAGGCGCTCGGCGGAGGCTGGCAGGCGCCGTCGACGCACCCATAGCCACGGCTCGACGCTCCAGACCGCCCCACCTTTGGGTAAAGCCGGCGAGCGCGCTCGATAGCGCGCTCGCCGGTCATCGATCAGCTGTGACTCAGCACGGTCTCGATGACGTGATGAACTTCCTTTCGCGCCACGTCAATGTGATGAACGATCCGCGCCTGCAGACCGCGCGTATCAGCCTGGTCTTCCTCGTGCGACACGTCCTGGTGCGCCTTGTCGAGGAGCTCCAGCGCCTTGTGGAAACGATCCGTCCGGCCGAGATGCGCATCGACGGGCTTGTGTTCGCGGATGTCCTTTCCGTCGTCGATCGCGGCGCGCTTAAGCTCGCCAATGGCCTCGTCGATCGAGTGGATGGCGCGCTCTTCTGCATGATCGACGGGGTCCGAGCCGAGGTGCTCGAGGTGCGCGCGCGCGTCCCGCAGGTCCGTCAACGCGTGCAGGTAGAACGGATGCTTGCCCGGGTTGTCAGCCCACGCCGGGGCGCCCACAAACAGCGCCACGACAAGTGCGCCGACAGCCTTGATTGCGATTCTATTCATACGATGATCTCTCCGTTGCTTGCTGAACTGGAACGGCCTCGGTAGAGCCCGAGCGCCGCGCGTTCGGCCGCCTCCGCCGACTAAAGCGGCAAATTCTGCGGCGGCCAAGGTCGATGGATTGTCGACTGAGCCCGCAGCCCGGTCACACAAGTCCGCTTAACGCTCCGTTTATTCGTTCTTAACCTGAGCGGCGCGCGGCAGGCGCCGCAGAGCCAATGGTCTCACCATTGCCTGTCGCCTTGCTGTCGTCGCGGGAGGCGTCCGGTTATAGTACGGAGCACATAAATTGTGAGGGGCGACGCGGTGAAAACACGAATACTCTGCGCTTTCGCGTGCATGATCCCGCTCGCGTTTCTGCTCTCGCATTCAGGGGAGGCCCGTGCCGACGACAAGGCACTCGCCGCGCGCGTCGACCGGATTTTGGCTGTAACGCCGCTCATCGACGGCCACAACGATCTGCCCTGGGAGCTGCGCGAGCGCTATGCGGGCAGCGTGGGTGCGGTCGATCTCAAGTCCGACCTTTCGCATACGCTCGGGCCGAAGGGCCAGACGCCCCTGATGACCGATATTCCGCGTCTGCGCACAGGACGCGTCGGCGGACAGTTCTGGTCCGTGTGGGTGCCGGTGGATGTCAAGGGCTACGAAGCAGTCCAGCTGACGCTCGAGCAGATCGACATCGTCAAGCGAATGACGGCGCGATACAGCTCGGACCTCGAGATGGCCTATACGGCGGCGGACGTGATCCGGATCCACAAGGCCGGAAAGATCGCCTCGTTGGTTGGTATCGAGGGCGGCCATCAGATCAACAATTCGCTGGCGGTGCTGCGCGAGATGTACGACGCCGGCGCGCGCTACATGACGCTGACGCATTCCTCGAGCACGTTGTGGGCGGACTCCGCCACCGATGCACCGGCTCACCACGGACTGACGCCCTTCGGTATCGAAGTGGTCCGCGAGATGAACAGGATCGGCATGCTCGTGGATCTCAGTCACGTTGCGCCTGAAACGATGAAGGCCGCACTCTCGGTCGCCGTGGCACCAGTGATTTATTCGCACTCATCGGCACGCGCGATCGTGGACCATCCTCGAAACGTGCCTGACGACGTGCTACGGCTCGTTGCGGCGAACGGCGGCGTTGTGATGGCCAACTTCTTTCCGGCGTACGTGTCCAACGATTGGAATCACTGGGACGCTGACCGGACCGCCGAGCAGGCCCGCTACAGCACGCCTCCCTTCGGTGGTCTCTACATCGGTCAGCCCGAGCGGGCGGCGGCCGCCCTGGCCGAGTGGGACAGGGCGCATCCGAAGCCGTCTGCAACGGTGGCGCAGGTTGCGGACCATATCGAGCACATCCGTGCGGTCGCCGGCGTCGATCATGTCGGTCTCGGTTCCGACTTCGACGGGATTCCGGAGGGGCCGTCCGGCCTTGAGGGAGTCGACAAGTACCCTGCGCTCCTCGAGGAGCTGATGCGTCGCGGCTGGAGCGACGCAGACATCGCGAAACTCGCCGGCGGCAACATCCTGCGAGTGATGGCCGCTGCGGAATCGGTCGGCGCGAAGCTGCGCACGACTCGCACGGCATCCGAGGCCACCAACCCGCCGGCCGCAAAGCCTTAGGATCCAAGTGCGCCGCCTCGACTCGGGCACGCCGCGTCGAGTCTCAATTTGACCCTATCCCGCGCGGGGCAACGGCTCCGCGCGCGCCGCTTTGCGGCGCTGCGAACCTCTTGATTTAACGGGCTTTGCCCCCGAGTGGTGGGGTTCAACACTTCTTTGCAAGGTCCTGACGCAGCATTGCGTCAACGCGCCGTCCGCCCCGAGCGTTTGGCCATACACTGAATCAACTGGCCAATGCATCGAGAGGTATCTGCAGTGACTACTCGTTCACGAATCCTGATGGCGCTGTGCGTCACGGCCGGTCTCGCCACCGTTCCGGCGCTTGCCGCCGACTCGACCGCTGCGGCGGCAACCACCCCGGCCGCGGCCGGCCCCGCTGGACATCACGGGCACTGGGGCCACCACGGCGAATTTCATCACGTGCTGCACAAGCTCAATTTGACGCCTGAGCAGAAGACGCAGATCCAGGGGATCTTCGCGCAGGCGAAGTCGACGTATGGTTCGCATCACGCGGACGTCCGTTCGAACCACGAGGCCTTGATGGCCACGTCGCCGAACGACCCGGGCTACCCGGCGCTGCTCGCGACCGAGAAGTCCAACGCAGCGGCGCGCGTGCAGGCGATGAGTGACATCAAGGCGCAGATCTACGCGGTGCTGACGCCCGCGCAGCAGGCGCAGATTCCCTCGATCATCGCGGCAGACCGCGCCGCCCATCAGGCGAAGATGAACGCCTGGCGGAGTCAGCATTCCGGCTGAACTGCCCCCCCGAGCGGAGGTACAAGGACGCACCTCCGCTTATTTTGCGCCTCTCTCTCCGGCGAAATAGGCTCGCGAGCCAACCAGGCTCTGGAATGCGGGCGATCCATCGCCGCGCCGCGCCACTCGGCCTCCGCGCTCTCCCTCTGCTCCTCGGCACGGCCGCCGTCATCTACAATGCGGCTCCCCTGGCGGCGGACACGTTTCATGCCACCTCGCATGCTCGAATTCGGCGGAATTCGATACCTCGACGGACACGAATCTGATCCGGCAAAGCTCGGGCTAATGCAGGGTTCCCCGCCGCCACCGGACAGGCGGGTTCGGTTCGGTGACGATCGCTTTTTCGGATTTCCGTTGATCCGCTGGTCGCTCTCGCACATGCGGGAACTGGTCCCGACGGGCAACGTCGCGCGCGGATCCATGCAACCCAGCAACCTGGGGAAAGTCGATCCAGCGCTCGCGGCAGCGATCGATGAACTGACCTTCACGAGCCTCGATGGCCACGTTGCGACGTGGCAGGCGGCGCTTGCGGACACCTACGCGGACGGAATACTCGTCCTCCACCGCGGCCGATGCGTCTACGAGCGCTACTTCGGTGCGCTTACCGCCGAACGTCCACACGCCTGCTTTTCGATCACCAAGTCTTACGCGGCGACGCTCGCAGCCACGCTGATCTTCGAAGGTGCGATCGACGAGCGCCGACTCGTTCCGCACTACGTTCCGGAAATGGCAGGCACGGGCTACGCGGACGTGCGAATTCGTGACCTCCTGGACATGCAGGTCGGCATCGCCTATTCCGAGGATTATGCGGATCCGTCCGCGGGGATCTGGGACTACGCGCGCGCCGGCGGCTTCCGTGCGCGGCCTGCCGGCTACGCGGGCCCGACCAACTTCTACGAGTACCTGCAGACGCTGCGCAAAGAAGGCGAGCACGGTGCGGCCTTCGCTTACAAGACGGTCAACACGGAACTGCTTTGCTGGGTGATGAAGAAGGTCACCGGTCTCGGTCTCGCGCAGCTACTGTCCGAGCGCATCTGGTCGAGGATCGGCTGCGAGCAGGACGGTTATATTTCGGTTGATTCGATCGGCGTCGAAATGGGCGGCGGCGGCCTCAGTGCAACGCTTCGTGACTTGGCTCGCTTTGGCGAGCTGATGCGCTGCGACGGCGCCGTACCCGGCGCGCAGGTCATTCCGGCGAGCGTCGTCGCGGACATCCGCCGCGGTTCCGATCCTGGCAAGTTTGCCAAGGCCGGCTACAACCTTCTGACTGGTTACTCCTACCGGGACATGTGGTGGGTCGCTCACAACAAGTGGAACGCGTTCGAGGG
>CAYNCY010000311.1:0-5093 GCA_964395195.1 uncultured Steroidobacteraceae bacterium | reverse complement strand
TCCGATCTCTTCAGGCCGAGGACTTCGATCGCTTCGACTACGTGCTCGTGATGGACGAGCGCAACCTCGCCGATGCGCGCGCGATCGCACCCAGGCGCCATCGCGCGAAGCTCGAGTTCTTCCTCGCCTACGCGCCCGACCTTGGGCGGCGCGAGGTTCCGGATCCCTACTACGGCGGTCCGCCGGGATTCGAGGACGTGCTCGACCTCAGCGAGGCCGCAGCGCGCGGCCTCCTGAACGAACTCAGGGCCCTCGCGGGCCCTGAGTAGTCGAGATCACGGGGCAGCGAGCCGCCCCGTTCCGATCAGTTCCCGCCGGACGGATGCTCGGTGCCCGGGGGTGCTGCGCTCGGTGCCGCCGGCGGCGCCGCTGCCGGTGCGGACGGGGCACTCGGTGCCTCGTACGCCGGACGCGGCTCATAGGCAGGCGCAGGCGCCGGCGCCGGCTCGTACACCGGACGCGCCTCGAAGGCATCGACCGGATCGGAAGCGACGTGCCGCGGGGCCGGCGGCGCCTCGGGCTCGGCGCTGCGCGGCGGGGAGAGCTCGAAGTGCGCGGGCGGCGAGGGTGAGTGCGGGTGCGACTCGCCACCGTCGTGCGCCGAAGCCGCATGGCCGTTCGAACGCTCGTACTCCTCGACGTTGAGCGCCGGGAAACGGCCCGAGTCGCCGATGTCCGGCACCCGGCCCTCGGTCACGGACTCGGTGCCCGCGGACCCCGACGCGTTCGCGCCGCCGCCACCGCCGCCGCCACGACCCCGACGCCGACCGCGACGCCGGCCCCGACGGGCCTCGCCACGTTCCTCGCCACCGGCTTCGTTCGGTCCACCCGGTGGGTAAGCCGCCGCGTCCTCGGCCGGACGCGTGTCATTCGAATCCGGTCGCGGTGCGCTCGGACGTGCGTCCTGGCGCGGCTCGGGACGGGACTCGGCACGCGATTCGGGACGCGACTCGGGACGGGACGGCGCGCCATTGCGCGCTTCGTTCCGATCGCCGTCGCGCGGGCCACGGTCGGGCCCGCGGCCCTCTGACCGCGAGCGGCCGTCGCGACGCGCACCGTCGCGGCCTTCGCCGCGCGGCCCGTTGCGGTCACGGTCACCGCCACCGTTGCGGTCACGGTCACCGCCACCGTGGCGATCACGATCGCCGCCACTCGCGTGGCGCTCACCGCGCTCACCGGTCCCGTCGCGCCGCGGACGATCCTCGCGGCCTCGGTCGCCGCGTGCGTGCCGGTCGCGGCCTTCGCCGCGTCCGTCGCGTGCGCCGTGGCGATCGTGGCGACCGCCGCGCTCGTCGCGGCGTCCCGCCTGACGTCCCGGGCGATCGTCGCGCGGCGTGCGATCAGCCTCGGCGCCGGCCTTCTTGGGCGAGTCCGCGCCAAAGAGCCAGATCCAGAGACGCTTGAAGGCGCCGTGCTGGTGCACGGGCGCCGCCGCCGCGGCGACCGGCGCCGCCGCCGGTGTCTCCGGCGTCGGCGTCCAGACGTTCGCGGTCACGGGGGCCGGAGCCGTCGGCATGATCGGCTGAACGGCCGCCGCTTCCGCCACCTTCTTGGGCTCGGTGCTCGTCGTCACGACCTCGACCGGCGGCTGCTCGGCCATCTGGAAACTCGTCAGCGAGTTCTCCGGCAAGCCCGTCTCGTCGTCGCGGACGCGCCGGAGCGAGTAGTTCGGCGTCTGCAGGTGCTGGTTCGGCACGAGGACGACCTCGACGCGGTTGCGCGCCTCGACGTCCCGGAGCCAATCGCGCTTCTCGTTGATCAGGAACGTCGCCACCTCCACCGGCAGCTGCGCGATCACCTTCGAGGAGCGGTCCTTGCGGGCCTCCTCGCCGATCAGGCGCAGGATCGCGAGCGCGAGCGACTCGACGCTGCGGATCGTGCCGAGACCGACACAGCGCGGGCAGGTGAGGTTGGTCGATTCGCCGAGCGAGGGCCTGAGGCGCTGGCGGGACATCTCGAGCAGACCAAAGCGCGAGATCCGTCCGATCTGGATGCGCGCACGATCCATGCGGACCGCATCGCGCAGCCGATCCTCGACCGCACGCTGGTTCTTGGTCGACTCCATGTCGATGAAATCGATGACGATGAGGCCACCCAGGTCCCGGATCCTGAGCTGGCGCGAGATCTCGTCCGCCGCCTCGAGGTTCGTGTTGGTGGCCGTCGTCTCGATGTCGGAGCCGCGGGTCGCGCGCGCCGAGTTGATGTCGATGGAGACGAGCGCCTCGGTGTGGTCGATCACGAGGCTGCCGCCCGAGGGCAGGTTCACCTTGTGCGAGTAGGCCGACTCGATCTGGCTCTCGATCTGGAAGCGCGTGAACAGCGGCACCTCGTCGGTGTAGAGCTTGAGCTTCTTCTGCGCCTCCGGCGGCATGAAGCGCTGCATGTACTCCTGGCCACGCTCGTACGCGGCCTGGTCGTCGCAGAGCGCCTCGCCGATGTCATCGGAGAGGTAGTCCCTGAGGCTCCGGGCGACCGCATCGCTCTCCTGGTAGACGAGGAACGGGGCAGGGCGGTCCTTCGCCGCCTCGGCGATCGCCGTCCAGTTGGTCGCGAGGTTGTCGAGGTCCCACTTGAGTTCCGCGGTGCTGCGCCCGACGCCGGCGGTGCGCACGATCGCGCCCATGCCGTCCGGAATGTCGAGCCCTTCCATGGCCTCGCGCGTGGCATCGCGCTCCTCGCCCTCGATGCGCCGCGACACGCCACCGGCGCGCGGGTTGTTGGGCATCAGGACCAGGAAGCGGCCGGCGAGGCTGATGAAGGTCGTCAGCGCCGCGCCCTTGTTGCCGCGCTCTTCCTTCTCGACCTGAACGACCAGTTCCTGGCCTTCGGTCAAGAGCTCGCGAATGTTCATCCGCCCGCCCTGGGGCTGGCTACGGAAGTATTCCTTGGCGACTTCCTTCAGCGGAAGGAAGCCGTGGCGCTGGGCGCCGTAGTCGACGAAGGCAGCCTCGAGACTCGGCTCGACGCGGGTGATGCGGCCTTTGTAGACGTTCGCCTTTTTCTGTTCTTTGGAGGGTAACTCGATTGAAAGGTCGTAAAGCTTCTGACCGTCAACGAGGGCGACGCGCAGCTCTTCCTGCTGCGTCGCGTTGATCAACATTCTCTTCATGGGCCCCTACTTGGGATCTTGCGGGGGCCGATACCGTGGATGCGCCGTGGACGCGGCGGAGCGTCGCGAATGATGCGAGGCGAGGGCTTGTGAACGATGTGACGTCGTGAGCCATCTTCAAATCGCGGGCGCGTGACGGGGTCCTTCGAGACCCGCTACCCACGCACCCGGCCTGCATTCCTTCTTGAGCCCGTTGACCGGTCGACGCGAAGCGCCCCGAGGGAGGTGCGCGACTCGCGGGCGGCGTAACGCCGCGCATCCAAGTCATCGGCCGAACGATGGTCCGATCACCCGAGACGGGCGACCCCGGACCAACTAATATGCGGTCGCCGCAACGCACTCCGTCGACCGGATCCGCTATGGATCGCGAGGGGTGGACGATTCGAGATGCGAGAACCGCGCTGAGGCGTCGGCCACGAAACGCTTCGCGTTGTCGTACGCCGGACACCTGACGGATGTGAAATATACCGGAGCTTCGTCGGTAAATCAATGTCTTACGCGGAACCCACTGACAGCACCCCGGCTCCCCCGAGCGCCGTCACGCACGTGACGGTGGCGGAGACCGAGGCCGGCCAGCGCATCGACAATTGGCTCCTGAAACGCCTGAAAGGCGTGCCCCGGTCCCGGATCTACCGGATCCTCAGGAAGGGCGAGGTCCGGGTCAACGGCAAGCGCGCGAAGCCCGAATACCGGGTCGCGGGCGGCGATGACATCCGCGTGCCGCCCATCCGCACGGCCGAGGACATGGGCCCGGCGCGGGTCCCCGACCGGGCCCAGCACGACATCGAGTCGACGGTCGTGTTCGAGGACAAGGACGTGATCGCGATCGCAAAGCCGTCCGGGCTCGCGGTGCACGGCGGCAGCGGCCTGTCCTTCGGCGTGATCGAGGCGCTGCGCGCCTCGCGCCCCGCGGAGACCCTCGAGCTCGCGCACCGGCTCGATCGCGACACGAGCGGCATCCTCTTGGTCGCGCGGAACCGAAGCGCGCTGCGCACGCTCCACGCGCTCCTGCGCGAAGGCCGGGTCGAGAAACGCTATCTCGCGCTCGTGAAGGGCTCGTGGAACCTGGGGAAGAAGACCATCGACGCGCCGCTCGCGACCGACGCGCGCCAGGGTGGCGAGCGGGTGGTGCGCGTGCACGAGTCGGGCAAGGCCTCGGTCTCGACCTTTGCGCCGGTCGATTTCTTTGGTCCCAAGGCAACGCTCCTCGAGGTCAGCATCGGCACCGGCCGCACCCACCAGATCCGCGTGCACGCGCTGCACGCCGGCCACCCGGTCGCCGGGGACGACAAGTACGGCGATCGCGAATTCAACCGGTCGATGCAGGAGATCGGGCTCGACCGGATGTTCCTGCACGCCCAGATGCTGAGCTTCGAGTGGCCGGAAAGCGGCAAGCAGTTCGCGGTGACGGTACCCTTGCCCGAGGAACTCGCGAAGGTGCTCGAGGCGCTCGGCACCACCCGCGATCGCCGCGCCGCCCACCGCCGCCGTTGAGAGACAGATGACGAGCCAACACCGCCTGATCGACAACAACCGCGCCTGGGCCGAGCGCATCCGCGCCGCGGACCCGGAGTTCTTCGCCAAGCTCACGCACCAGCAGTCGCCCGAATTCCTGTGGATCGGCTGCGCCGACAGCCGGGTGCCGGCGAACGAGATCGTCGGTCTCATGCCGGGTGAGATCTTTGTCCACCGCAACGTCGCGAACGTCGTCGTTCACACCGACCTCAATTGCCTGTCGGTGATCCAGTACGCGGTGGATGTGCTGCACATCAATGACATCATCGTCTGCGGCCACTACGGCTGCGGCGGCGTCGGCGCCGCGCTCGCCAACAGCCGCCAGGGACTCGTCGACAACTGGTTGCGGCACGTGCAGGACGTGATGCGCCGGCACGAGGGCTTGCTCGCACCGCTTCCCGATGACACCGCCCGCGCGCGGCTCCTGTGCGAGCTCAACGTGATCGAGCAGGTCGTCAACGTCTGCCAG
>CAYNCY010000310.1:0-5098 GCA_964395195.1 uncultured Steroidobacteraceae bacterium | reverse complement strand
GCCCGACGCGAGGCGCTCGGCGCATCCCGCCCGGTCTGGGTGGCGGGCAGCACGCACGCGGGCGAGGAGACGGCGGCGCTCGATGCGCACGAGGCGATCGCGACGAAATTCGCGGGCGCGCTCCTCATTCTCGCGCCGCGCCATCCGCCCCGCTTCGAGGCGGTCGCGGCCCTGCTCGAGCGACGGGGTGTCGCGTTCGCGCGGCAGAGCAAGGCCGAGGCGGTCACGCCCGCGACCCGCGTCCTGCTCCTCGACACGCTCGGCGAGCTCATCGAGTGCTACGCCGCGGGCGATGTCGCCTTCGTCGGCGGCAGCCTCGTGCCGGTCGGCGGCCATAACCTGCTCGAGCCCGCGGCACTGGGGCGGGCGATACTCGCCGGCCCGTACACCGCGAACGCCGCGGGCGTCGCGGCGCTCCTCGGCGATGCCGGTGCACTGACGACGGTCGAGGACGAGGTGGAACTCGCGGAGCGTCTCGGCGCGTTACTCGCCGAGCCCGCAGCGCGCGCGCGGGCCGGAGCCGCGGGACGCGCGGTGCTCGAGGCGAACCGCGGTGCGGTCGCGCGCGTGCTCGCGCTGATCGAGCCCCTGGTGCAGTCCCTGCCCCGGGCTACTTGACCGAGACGCTCTGGCCGAGCCAGCCGTTGACCCGCGCGAGGCGCGACTCATCGAGCGTGCCGGCTTCCTGCTCGAGGGTGAGCACGTTGATCACGTAGTCGTAGCGGCTGCGGGCGTAGCTCGTCTGCGCATCGAGCAGCCTCTGGCGCGAGAGCAGCACGTCGACGGCCGTGCGCGTGCCGACCTCGTAGCCCGCTTCCGTCGCCTGCAGCGCCGTCTGGCTCGAGGCGAGCGCCTGCTTCAGCGCCTCGACGCGCGCGATTTCGCTGATGACACCGAGGTAGGCATCGCGCGTGTCGCGCTCGGTCTCGCGCGCGGTGCGCTCGAGGCGCTCGCGGGCGGCGCGCTGGCGGTAAATGGCCTGGCGCACTTGCGAGGCAACGTTGCCGCCGGAGTAGATCGGCACGGTGATCTGGATGCCGATCTGCTTGTCGTTGTTGATCGAGCCTGCGGGGAAGGTCGAGTTGATCAGTGCGTTCGCGTTGGTCGGGTCCGGGACCGGGAAGGTGGTGTAGGCGCCGGTGTGGGTCGAGCCCTTGCTCGCGACGAGGTCGATCGTCGGTGCGTGCCCCGTGCGTGCGATCGTGATGTTGTCGCGTGCGATGTCGGCACCGAGGCGCGCCGAACTCAACGTCAGGTTCTGGTCGAGCGCGGCGTGCACCCACTGGTCCTCGCTCGCCGGGGACGGCGAAACGAGCGGCATGTCATCGCCCGGACGCGAGAGCTCGTCGAACGCGTCTCCGGTGAGCTCGCGCAGCTGCTCGCGGGTCGAGGCGAGCGTGCGCTTGGAGGCGATCACGAGCGCCGCCGCCTGGTCGGCCGCGGCCTTGGCTTCCTCGACGTCGGTGATCGCGATGAGGCCGACGTCGAAGCGCTTCTCCGCCTGCTCGAGCTGGCGGGAGATGGCTTCCTTGGACGCCTCGGCGGCATCGAGCGTGTCGCGCGCGGCGAGCACGTTGAAGTAGGCGGTCGCGGTCCGCAGGATCACGGACTCCTGGGCGGCGTGGTAGTCGACCTCGGCCTGCGCGACCTCGACGCTCGCCTGGCGGAGCTTCGCGAACTGATCCCAGTGGAAGAGCGTTTGCCTCAGCTGCACGTTCCACTGGCGGATGTCGCTGACGGTGCTCTGCGGCAGCTGCTCGATCGCGAAGCTGCCGTCCGGAAGCGTCGCGTAGTTCGGCTGCGTGCCCGAGTTCCAGTCGCGCGTGTACGCGGCGTTGCCAGTGATCTGGGGGAGGAGGGCCGAGAGCGCCTGGGGCTTCGCCTCGAGCGCGGCGAGACGGTTCGCATCGGCCTCGCGGAGCACGGGGTCGTTCCGAAGTGCCCGCTGGTAGATCTCCTGCAGGTCCGCAGCCGAGGAAAGGCCGGGCACCAGGAGCGCGAGGCTGACGAGCACGGCACGGCGCCGGTGAGTCGAGTTCATTCCGTCTGATCCCTTCGAGTACGGACAGCCCGTCACAGAGTTGGTGTTATATAACTGTATATCACCCGCGTCTCCGGCGTCGAACGGTTGGTCGCGCCGGGCGCTCAGTACGTCGCAAGCGACGGGTCGATGTCCCGCGACCAGGCGAGCACCCCGCCCGTCAGGTTGGCCACCGATCCGTAGCCCTGGGCCTCGAGGAAGCGCGCGATCGAGAGGCTCCGCCCACCCGAGCGGCACATCACGACGACGTCCCGGGCGCGGTCGATCTCGGCGAGGCGCGCGGGCACCTCGGCCATCGGAATGTGGACCGCGCCCGGGAGCGCCGCGATCTCGAGCTCCCAGGCCTCGCGCACGTCGATGAGGAGCGTACGCGGGTTCGCGGCGCTTTCCCTGACGTACTCGGCGGGACTGACTTCGCGCACCATGGCCGGCTCAGAACACGAAGCTCGACGGACGCGGCGCGTTCACGAGCGGATCCAGCATCGTCTCGAAGAGGTCCGCGCGCGCGAACTCCGTGGCGCCGATGCGCGTGACGAGCCGCGCCGACATGGGCGGGCGGCTGCCGACCGCGACGAAGAGCCGGCCGCCGGGCTTGAGCCAGGCCTCGAAGCGCGCGTCGTAGACGGGGAGCGAGGCCGAGAGCACGACGACGTCGACGGGCGCGGCCGGCGTCCAGGCGGTCGCGTCGACGGTCCGGACGGTGACACCCGGAAAGCCTGCGGCGCGCAGGTTGTGGAGCGCGAAATCGGCGAGCTCGGGGCGGATCTCGAGGGTCTCGACGGAGCGGCCGAGCGTCGCGAGGCAGGCGGCGAGGAAGCCGCTGCCGGCACCCACCTCGATCACCGCGTCCGTCGCCGCGACATCGCAGGCCTGCAGGATTCGCCCATCGAGCTTCGGCGCGAGGATCGACTGGCCGTCGCTCAGCGGGATCGGGGCGTCCGCGTAGGCGGTGTCGCGATACGCGACCGGCACGAAGAGTTCGCGCGGCACGCGGCCGAGCGCGTCCAGGACGCGCGGATCGAGCACGTCCCACGCGCGCACCTGTTGGTCGACCATCTGCTGGCGAGCGGTTTCGATGTTCATGCGCGAACGGGCTCTGGAAAGGTGCGCCCGGGAGTCAACGAGAGGGCGCAGAGGTTACGGGCTTGAGCGCGGCGCGACAAGGATAAGGAGGCCGCGCCGAAACCCCGATTATGGTGAATGTTACTTATCGCTGCCAAGGCCTTCGGTATCCTCGGTCACTGGGGATCAACACGAGTGGACCGCCGACGGGGGCGGGACCGCTGAGGCAGTAGAAGGCTCGTCACGGGCGCCGCGCCGGCCGCCGCTTTCGCGGCGGCCCGGCCCGCAGGGCGTCGTCGAGCGAAGGGAAGTATCCGTTGACCGCGATTGAGGTCGCCGCGCTGATCGCGCTGGCGCTCGCAGGTGCTGCCGCCTTCGACGCCTGGCGTTCGCGTCGCCGCGTGTCGGTTGCGGAGGAGGCACTCGAGACCGAGGTTCAACGCGCCCAGGTGCCGCGCGCGGCACCGCCCACCGAAGGGTCCTTCCACGTCCTCATCGACGCCGTGCACGAGGCCGTGCTCATCCACGGCGAGCGCATCCTCCTCGTCAACCCGCGCTTCGCGCAGATCTTCGGCAAGCCGCCCGAGGAGCTCGTCGGCCACCATCTCTCCGAACTGGTTGCAGCCGACTACGCCGACCTCGTCGCCGACAACGTCCGCCGCCGCCTCGCGGGCGAGCCGGCCGCCGAGCGCTACGAGATCGAGATCACCGACGAGCACGGCCAGGTCACGCGCCTCGAACTCGCGAGCACGCTCCTCAAGTACCGCGGCACCACGGCGGTGCTCTTCACCGCGATCGAGATGGTCGGCCGGCTCGCGCACGGCGCCGAGCTCGTGCGCGGCCGCGCGCAGGCGACGCTCGACTCGCTCGGCGACGGTCTCGTGACCACCGACTCGTACGGTCGCATCGACTTCGTGAACCGCGCCGCCGAGGCGCTGCTCGGCCAGTCGCTCGCGGACGTGAGCGGGCGGCAGTTCGGTGACGTCGTCACCGTCGTCGATGAGGGCGACCGGCGTGCGCTCGTCGATCCGGTGCGCCAGAGCCTCACCGCCGGCGTCAAGGTGTCGCTCGGCCGCCGCGCCGTGGTGCTGACGCGCGGCGATGGCGCCGAGCGCAGCATTGAATTGAGCGCCGCGCCGCTCGCGGGCGACGGCGGCGAGACCGCGGGTGCGGTCGTACTCCTGCACGACGTGACGGAGCTGCGTGGCATTGCGCGGCAGATGAGCTACCAGGCGAGCCACGATCCCCTGACCGGCCTGGTCAACCGGCGCGAGTTCGAGCGGCGGCTGCAGGACGGACTCGAGCTCGCGCGCGGTGGCGCTCAGACGCACGTGCTCTGCTACCTCGACCTCGACCGCTTCAAGACCGTCAATGACACGAGCGGCCACATGGCCGGCGACAACATGCTGCGCGAGGTCGCCGCGCTCGTGAAGGACGCCGTGCGCGACGCCGACATCGTCGCGCGCATCGGCGGCGATGAGTTCGCGATGCTGCTGGTCGGCTGCCCGCTCGAGAAGGCGATCCAGATCGCGGATGACGTCTCGAGCGCGATCCGCGACTACCGCTTCGTCTGGAAGGACAAGATCTTCACGATCGGCGTCAGCATCGGCCTCGTCGAAGTCGGCCGCGAGTCGAGCAGCATCGAGGACGTGATGTCGGCCGCCGACTCGGCCTGCTACGTCGCCAAGAGCCAGGGCCAGGGGCAGGTGCACGTGTACTCGTCGCGCGCCGAGGCGATGGCGCGCCAGCGCGGCGAGATCCACTGGCTGCAGCGGCTGCAGCACGCACTGCGCGACGGCCGGTTCCTGCTCTACACCCAGTCGATCGTCGCCTCGCCGTCCGGCAACGGACGCGGCCCCGAGATGGAGGTGCTCGTGCGGCTCGCCGGCGAGGACGGCACGATCATCGTGCCGGGCGAATTCCTGAAGGCCGCCGAGCGCTACCGGCTGATGTCGCTGGTCGACCGCTGGGTCGTGCAGACCGCGCTCGCGGCGC
>CAYNCY010000309.1:0-5100 GCA_964395195.1 uncultured Steroidobacteraceae bacterium | reverse complement strand
CGCCCAAGTACATGGCGCCCGAGCAGATCCTCGGCAAGCAGGTCGACCCGCGCGCCGACATCTACTCGACCGGCGTCATCCTCTACGAGATGCTGACCGGTGTGCCGCCCTACAGCCGCGGCGACCACATGGCCGTGATGTACCAGCACGTTCAGGGCAAGGCCAAGGCGCCGATCGAGATCAACAAGGCGCTGTCACCCGCGCTCTCCGATCTCGTGATGAAGGCGATGGCGGTCGACAAAACCAAGCGCTACCAGAGCATGGACGAGCTCAAGACCGCGCTCGAGCCGTTCGCCTGAGGCCGGCCCCGCCATGCCACGCATCGACGCGTTTCTGAAGCTCGGCACCGCCCAGGGGTGCTCCGACATCCACCTCGCGGTCGGCGTGCCGCCGATGCTGAGGATGAGCGGCGACCTGATGCCGATCCGCTTTCGCGACCTGGGCGACTCCGAGCTCGAGGCCTACGTCACCGAGATCCTGACCAAGACGCAGGCGGATCTCTTCAAGCAGGGCCACGACCTCGACTTCTCGTACGTCGCCGAGGATGGCGGGCGCTTTCGCGTCAACGTGTTCCGGAAGGAAACCGGCGTCGGCGCCGTGTTCCGCGCGATTCCCTCGCACGTGCCGACGCTCGAGAGCCTGAACCTCCCGCCGATCGTCGCGAAGCTGCTCGACTACCACCAGGGCATGATCCTGGTGACCGGCTCGACCGGTACCGGCAAGTCGACCACGCTCGCCGCGATGATCAACGAGCTCAACCTGACCCGCCGGCTCAACATCATCAGCCTCGAGGACCCGATCGAGTTCGTGCACAAGAGCAAGGAAGCGCAGATCATCCAGCGCGAGTACGGCACCCACGTGCCGACCTTCGCCGAGGGCGTGCGCGCCGCGATGCGCGAGGATCCCGACGTGATCCTGGTCGGCGAGATGCGCGATGCCGAGACCATCCGCATGGCGATGACGGCCGCCGAGACCGGCCACCTCGTGCTCGGGACGCTCCACACCACGAGCGCGACCAAGACGATCGACCGGATCATCGACGCGCTCCCCATCGAGGAACGCGAGCAGACCAAGAGCTTCCTCGCGCAGAGCCTGCTCGCGGTCGTGACGCAGGTGCTGGTCAAGCGCAACGACAGCCGCTCGCGCCGCGCCGTGTGCGAGGTCATGGTCATGAACCGCGCGATCGGCAAGCTCATCCAGACCGACCAGACGCACCAGATCCCGGCGCAGCTGCAGACCGGCAAGGATGCGGGCATGCAGATGCTTGATCAGGCGCTGTTCGCGGGCGTGCAGGCCAAGGAGCTCGATCCGGACGACGCCTACGTGTACGCGCTCGATCGCAAGCTCTTCCAGCGCTTCGTGACCGACACGAGCATCCTGCCGAAGCTCGACATCACCACGGGCTGAACCCACCCGCCATGGCCAAACTCGACGAATTCCTCGCAGAGGTGCTGAAGCGCAAGGGCTCGGACCTGCACTTCATCGCGGGCGACCCGCCGCGGCTGCGCGTCTACGGCGACCTGCAGGCGCTGCGCCCCGAGCCCCTCAAGGCGGACTTCGTCAAGGAGACCCTCTACGAGATCATGCCGCCGAAGGCGATCGCGCGCTTCGAGGAGAAGGAAGGCGCCGACTTCGCCTATGCCGTCCCGAACCTCGCGCGCTTTCGCGTCAACATCATGCGTCAGCTCAACGGCATGGGCGCCGTCTGCCGGGTCATCCCCTCGGCGGCGCTCACGCTCGATGAGCTCAACATGCCGGACTCGGTGCGTGCGATGTGCCGCGTC
This sequence comes from uncultured Steroidobacteraceae bacterium, assembly GCA_964395195.1. GTDB lineage: Bacteria > Pseudomonadota > Gammaproteobacteria > Steroidobacterales > Steroidobacteraceae > CAIKZZ01. The sequence goes on along the minus strand of CAYNCY010000309.1, from coordinate 3,316 downwards.
AACAGCGGCCTGATCCTGGTTACCGGCAAGACGGGCTCGGGAAAGTCGACGACCCTCGCGGCAATGATCGATGACATCAACACGCGCATGAAGGGTCACATCCTCACCGTCGAGGACCCGATCGAGTTCGTGCACGTCAGGAAGAACTGCCTGATCAGCCAGCGCGAGGTTGGCGTGCACGCGCCCTCGTTCTCCGATGCCGTCCACTCGGCACTGCGCGAGGACCCCGACGTCGTGCTGGTCGGCGAAATGCGCGACCTCGAGACCATCAGCGTCGCCGTCAGCGCCGCCGAGATGGGCATCCTCGTGATGGGAACGCTCCACACCAACGGCGCGGCGGCGACGGTCGATCGCATCGTCAATGCCTTCCCGGCCGACAAGCAGTCGCACGTGCGGACCATGCTCTCGACGAGCCTGCGCGGGGTGATCTCCCAGCAGCTGATCCCGCGCGCGGGCCAGAGCGGGCGCGTCGCGGCGCTCGAAATCCTGGTCAACACCCCGGCGGTCTCGAACCTGATCCGCCAGGGCAAGATCGACCAGCTCGAGAACACGATGCAAAGCGGCGCGAGCTTTGGCATGCGCACCATGGACATGGCGATCCAGGGCCTGCTCGACTCGCGGGCGATCAGCGGGCGCGACGCGTTCCGCAAAGCCATCAACAAGCAGCGTTTCGAGCAGCACCGCGCCGACGCCTGAGCGCCCAGGGCGGGCCGCTGGCATACTTTGGGGCCCTTGCCGCCGTCCCCGAGAGCCATGCGCCGCATCCTCGTCACCAGCGCCCTGCCCTACGCCAACGGGCCCCTGCACATCGGCCACGTGCTCGAGGCCGTGCAGACCGACATCTGGGTCCGCTTCCAGCGCCTGTCGGGCCACGAGTGCCTGTACGTGTGCGCGGACGACACGCACGGCACCCCGATCATGCTGAAGGCGCAGGCCGATGGCGTGACCCCGGAGGCGCTGATCGCGCGGGTCGCGGTCGACCATCGCGAGACCTACCGCGACTTCCTGATCGAGCACGACACCTTCCACTCGACGCACAGCGATGAGAACCGCGAGCTGACCGCGCGCATCTTCGCCACGCTCGATGCCAAGGGCTACATCGCCAAGCGCACGATCCGCCAGGCCTACGACGCCGAGGCGAAGATGTTCCTGCCCGACCGCTACGTGAAGGGCACGTGCCCGCGGTGCGGCGCGAAGGATCAGTACGGCGACAGTTGCGAGGTCTGCGGCAACACCTACACGCCTGCCGACCTCATCGACCCCGTGTCCGTGATCAGCGGCACGCGCCCCGTCGAGCGCGACTCCGAACACCTCTTCTTCACGCTGGGCGCTTTCGAGAAGATGCTCCGCGAGTGGACGCGCTCGGGCGCGCTCGATGCGAGCGTCGCCAACAAGCTCGATGAGTGGTTCGTCGCAGGGCTCAGGGACTGGGACATCTCCCGCGACGCACCCTATTTCGGCTTTGAGATCCCGGGACATCCGGGCAAGTACTTCTACGTCTGGCTCGATGCGCCGGTCGGCTACATGGCGGCGAGCCTGAAGCTCGCGCGCGATCGCGGCCTCGACTGGAACGCGTGGTGGGGCAAGGAGAGCCAGGCGGAGCTCTACCACTTCATCGGCAAGGACATCCTCTACTTCCACACGCTCTTCTGGCCTGCCGTGCTCGATGGCGCGGGCTTCAGGCGCCCGACGTCGGTGCACGCCCACGGCTTCCTGACCGTGAACGGCCAGAAGATGTCGAAGACCCGCGGCACCTTCATCAACGGTCGCCAGTACCTCGACCTGCTGCCCGCCGAGCCGCTCAGGTATTACTTCGCCGCCAAGCTCACGCCTGGCATCGATGACATGGACATGGCGTTCGATGACTTCGTCAACCGCTTCAACTCCGACATCGTCGGCAAGCTCGTCAACATCGCGAGCCGCTGCGCGGGCTTCGTCGCACGCGGCGGCGGCCGGCTCGCGACGGCGCTGCCCGACCCCGCGCTCTACCAGGAGTTCGCCGTGGCGCGCGGGCGCATTGCGGAGCTCTACGAGGGCCGCGACTTCGCGGCCGCGATCCGCGAGATCGCCGCGCTCGCCGACCGCGCGAACCAGTACATCGACGCCCAGAAACCCTGGCTGATCGCGAAGGATCCGGCGCGCGCCGCCGAGGTGCTCGGCGTCTGCACGCAGGGCCTCAACCTCTTCCGCGCGCTGATGCTCTACCTGCAGCCGGTGCTCCCGGCGATGGCCGCGAAGGCGGGCAGCTTCCTCGGCAAGCCCTTCACGCACTGGGACGAGGCGGCGACGCCGCTCCTCGGCACGCCGCTCAACGCCTACGAGCCGCTCGCGACGCGCCTCGATGCGAAGGTCGTCGCCTCGCTCGTGGTGTCGCCCGCCGCAGAACCCACGGCGCCCGTGGCTGCGCCTGCCGCCACGGCGGCGGTTCCGGCTGCCAAGGCGGCGCCCGCGGCGCCGGCCACCGCCGCGTCCGAGATCACGATCGAGGAGTTCGGGCGCCTTGACCTTCGCATCGCCCGCATCGTCGAGGCGGGACTGGTCGAGGGCTCGGACAAGCTCCTCAAGCTCACGGTCGATCTCGGCACCGGGACCCGCACGGTGTTCGCGGGCCTGCGCGGCGCCTACGCGCCCGAACAGCTCATCGGCCGCCAGGTCGTCGTGGTCGCGAACCTGAAACCCCGCAAGATGCGCTTCGGCACGTCCGAGGGCATGGTGCTCGCGGCGAGCGACGGCAGCGGGCTCTTCGTCATCGGTCCGGACGCGGGCGCCGCGCCCGGGATGCGCGTCAAGTAGCGCCGTGAACGGCGCGCTCGCGGATCGGCTCGATGCCCTCCTCCCGCAGACGCAGTGCACGCGCTGCGGCTATCCGGCGTGCCGGCCGTACGCCGAGGCGATGGCCCGGGGCGAGGCCGGCGCCGACCAGTGCCCACCCGGCGGCACCGCGACGGCCGCGCTCCTCGCCGGGCTCCTCGGACGCGACGTGCTCCCCGTCAACCCGCAGTTCGGCACCGAGGGACCGGCGCGCGTCGCGGTCATCGACGAGGCGATCTGCATCGGCTGCGCGAAGTGCCTGCCCGCGTGCCCGGTCGATGCGATCGTGGGTGCGCGCAAGCAACTGCACACGGTGATCGCGGCGGACTGCTCGGGCTGTGACCTGTGCCTGCCGCCCTGCCCCGTCGACTGCATCGCGCTCGTGGACGTGACGGACGTGCCACTGCCGCTTTCGGCCCTGCGGGCGCGCGCGGACTATTACCGCGCGCGGTTTGCCGCGCACCGCGAACGCGCGGGGGCGCGTGAGGCCGCGCGTGCCGCCCGC
>CAYNCY010000308.1:0-5125 GCA_964395195.1 uncultured Steroidobacteraceae bacterium | reverse complement strand
GGACCGCAAGAAGGACATGATCCTGGTGTCGGGCTTCAACGTGTACCCGAACGAGGTCGAGGGCGTGCTCGCGAAGCACCCCGGGGTCGTCGAGGTGGCGGCGGTGTCGCAGCCGGATGAACACTCGGGCGAGGTGGTGGCGGTGTTCGTCGTCCGGAAGGACCCGAACCTGACTGCCGAGAAGCTCATCGATTTCGCGCGCATCGAGCTCACCGGCTACAAGGTGCCGCGCCACGTCTACTTCCGCAATGAACTCCCGAAAACCAACGTCGGCAAGATCCTGAGGCGCGCGCTCAGGGACGAGCTCGTCAAGAAGCCCTGAGGGCGCTCACGGCGCGAGTTCGCGCCGCAGCACCACGAACTTGAGGTCGTCCCGCGTGGGGTTCCCGAACCGGGTGTCGTCCGGGAACGGCCGGATCTCGCCGGTGCGCTTGTAGCCGCGGCGCTCGTACCAGGCGATCAGTTCCTCGCGCAGGTTCACGACCGTCATCTCGATGGTCTTCGCACCGAAGTGCTCGCGCGCGTAGTTTTCCCCGGCGGCCAGCATGTGCCGGCCGAACAGGCTCCCCTGCATCGCCGGGCGCACCGACAGGGTACCGAGGTAGGTGACCCCGGCCGGCTGCTTCATGAGGTGCACGCAGGCGTTCAGGTGCGACTGGCCGCGCATCAGCAGCATCACGCTCTCGGGCGCATTCAGGAGCTCGAGGATCGCCTCGGGCGAGGTGCGCGGGCCTTCGATCAGGTGCTCCTCGCTCGTCCAGCCGCGCCGGCTGGCCGTGCCGCGGTACGCGGAATTGACCAGCGTCACGATGGCCGCGACGTCGCCTTCGTTCGCGAGCGTTGTGAAGAGTTCCTCCGGCCCTGCCTCGATCGTCATCGCCCTGCACTCCCCGAGAGCGCCGCCGCCGCCGCATAGCCCGCCCAGGTCGCGAGCACGCAGAGCGCGACGGAGCCCACGACGTTGAGGCTGGCGCGGCCGACGTCGCCCGCCTGCAGCATGCCGAAGGTATGGAGGCTGAAGGCCGAGAACGTCGTGTAGCCGCCGCAGATGCCGACCATCAGGAACTGGCGCGCGAAGGGCGACTCGATCCAGCGACCGTCCGCACCGGCGCCGCCGGCGACGCAGCCGATCACGAAGCTGCCGCTGACGTTGACGATCAGCGTGCCCCACGGGAATGCGGCGCCGAGCAGGAGCGCGAGCGCCTCGGAGGCGTAGTAACGCGCGAGGCTGCCGAGGGCACCACCGATTGCGACGTAGAGGGCGGCCATGGACCGCAACGATACCCGAAGCGCCGCCCGGCGGCGCTAGACGAGGGCGGGCCTCGATTCGGACTCGGCGGGATAGAGCACCGGCGGCAGCTGCCCCGCCGGCAGACCGCGCGGGCGCAGCACCTCGGGCGCGGGATCGAGCAGGAGCCCCGAGAAACTGCCGATGCGACCGCCGCCGCGGTGCTTGGCGGCGTGCATGGCGAGGTCGGCGGAGCGGATCAGGTCATCGACCGACTCCCCGTCCGCCGGGTGGAAGGCGATGCCGACGCTGCAGCCGACACTGAGCGCCTCGTTCTCGACGATCACCGGTACGCGAAGCGAAGCCAGCAGCTTGCGCCCCACGGCCGCGGCCGCCTCGTGCGCGCTCACGTTCTCGAGGATGAGCGCAAACTCATCGCCGCCGACGCGCGCGAGCGTGTCGCCCGCGCGGACCTGGGCGGCGAGGCGCGCGGCGACGGCCTTGAGGAGCGCATCGCCGACGAAGTGACCGTGGGCGTTGTTGATCGCCGCGAAGTCATCGAGGTCGAGGTGCAGGAGCGCGAGCACCTGGGAGCTCCGGCCCGCGCGCGCAACGGCGCGCTCGAGCGCGTCGCGGAACTGCGTGCGGTTGGCGAGTCCGGTCAAGAGATCGCGAAGCGCGAGACCCATGAGGTGGCTGCGCGCGGCGCCGCGCGCGAGCGCGAGCTCGATCGCCCGGCAGAGGTCACGGGCATCGAGCCGTTCGCGGTCGAGGCAGTCATCCGCGCCGGCACGAACCGCCGCGATGGCGGCGCCCTCATCCGCCCCGCCCGCCAGCGCAATCAGCGGCGCGCACGGCAGGTACTCGCGAAGCGCACGCACGGCCGCTTCGACCGGTGACTCGGTGAGCCCGACGTCGAGGAGTGCGCAGTCCGGGCGGTGGTGCCGCAGGTACTCGACGGCTCCCGCGAGGCCGCGGACGGAGTTCACGAGCAGGCGCCCGGGCTCGCGCGCGAGCAGCGCGCTGGAGGCGCTGCCCGAGCAGCCTCCCTCGATCACCAGCACCCGGCAGGGCGCAGTCGACGTCACGTCGTTCTCCCTCGCATCAACCCATGTATCGGTCGCCGGGGCACGGCCTTGAGGCGGCGCCGGTCGGGTGGCCGGGGGCGGCGGGGTTTTGCCGCCGGCGAGGGCGTCGGGACGCGGCGTCAGCGGTGGTAGGCGGGCGAGAGCTCGTGGACGGCGGCGACCATCGCCCCGGCGTGCTCGGGGTCGACGTCGGGGTGGATACCGTGTCCCAGGTTGAAGACGTGCCCGGCGCCCCGCCCGTGGCTCTCGAGCACCCGTGCGACCTCGGCACGGATCACCGCGGGCGGGGCGTAGAGCACCGAGGGGTCGAGGTTCCCCTGCAGGGCCACCTTGCCGCCGACCGCGAGCCGCGCGGCCTTGAGGTCCGTGCCCCAGTCGACCCCGACCGCGTCGGCGCCCGTGAGGGCGAGGGAGGCGAGGACGTCCGTGCCGCCGCCCTTGGTGAAGAGGATCACGGGCACCCGTCGCCCGTCCGCATCGCGGATGAGGCCCCCGACAATCCGCGCCATGTACTCCCGCGAGAACGCCTCGTAGGCCTGCGGCGCGAGCACACCGCCCCAGGTGTCGAAGAGCATCACGGCCTGGGCGCCGGCGCGGATCTGGGCATTGAGGTAATCGGTGGTCGCGCGAGCGAGCTTCTCGAGGAGGCGATGCAGCTCCTTCGGCTCGCCGTACAGCATCGCCTTGATGCGCGCGAAGGTCTTGCTGCTGCCGCCCTCGACGACGTAGGTCGCGACCGTCCAGGGACTGCCCGCGAAGCCGATCAGCGGCACGCGGCCGCCGAGCTCGCGGCGAATGAGCCGCACCGCGTCCATCACGTACTTGAGCTCGCGCTCGGGATCGAGCGTCGGCAACCGGTCGATGTCGGCGGCGCTGCGGACCGGGCGCGCGAGCACCGGGCCCTCGCCCGTCTCGAACTCGAGGCCGAGGCCGAGCGCGTGCGGGATCGTCAGGATGTCCGAGAAGAGGATCGCGGCATCGAGCGGGAAGCGCGCGAGCGGCTGCAGCGTGACCTCGCAGGCGTAGTCGGGGTTCATGCAGAGCGCGAGGAAGCTGCCGGCGCGCGCGCGGGTGGCGCGGTACTCGGGTAGGTACCGCCCGGCCTGGCGCATCATCCACACGGGCGTGCGCGGGGTCGGCTCCCTGAGGAGCGCGCGCAGGAAGAGGTCGTTGGCGAGTGCCGCGGGCACGTTCGCTCAAGCCCCCGCGGTCGCGCTGGCGATCGACGCCTGGATCGACTCCGCGGCGGCGCGCGGGTCCCTGGCATCGCGGATCGGGCGGCCGACGACGATGTAGTCGGCGCCCGCCGCGAACGCGCGCTCGACCGTGAGCACGCGCTTCTGGTCGTCCTCGGCGCGGTTCTCGACCGGGCGGATGCCGGGCGTCACGACGAGGAGCCTGGGTCCGAGCTCGGCGCGGATCGCCTCGGCCTCGACACCGGAGGACACGACCCCCGCGCAGCCGGCGGCGAGTGCGCGGCGGGCCCGCGAGATCACGAGCTCCTTGACGTCGCACTTGAAGCCGAGGTCATCGAGATCGCCGCGATCGAGGCTCGTCAGCACCGTCACCGCGAGGATGCCGACGTCGCTCGCCGCCGCAACCGCGGCCTCCATGATTCCCTGGTTGCCGTGCACGGTCGTGAAGGTGACGCCGCGGCCGTTCAGGCGCTTGACCGCCGCCGCGACGGTCGCGGGGATGTCGAAGAACTTGAGGTCGGCGAACACCTTCTTCTGGCGCGCGACCAGCCAGTCGATGAGCTCGTGGTAGCCACCGGCCATCATGAGCTCGAGCCCGACCTTGTAGAAGACGACGGCATCGCCGAGCGGCTCGACGGCGCGGCGCGCGACGTCGGCGTCGGGGACGTCGAGCGCGAAGATCAGGCGTTCGCGGGCGGGGATGGATTTCATGGGCGCAATTATGCCGTCTGCGCCCGCCCTCGTCTCGGCATTGGGCTCAGCCCTGCGGCACGCTCGGGTCGTAGAGCCGCGCGTGCTCGAGGATCGCGTAGCGGTCGGTCATGCCGGCGATGTAGTCGGCGACCGCACGGGCCCGGCCGTCGGTGCCCTGCTCGGTCTCGAGCCGCCGGGCGGCGTCGCGGTGCTCATCCGGCAGGAGCCTCAAGTCCTCGAAGTAGGCCCGGAACAGCGCCTTGACCACCCGCTGCGCCTTGGTCGTCATGCGCACGACCCGGAAGTGCCGGTAGACCCGCTCGTGCAGGAAGCGTTTGAGCTCGCGGTGCTCGGTGGCGACCCGCTCGCTGAAGGCGACGAGCGGCGCGCCCGCGGCACGGACGGCCGCGACGTTCGCGGGCGGGCTCGCGGCGATGCGCGCCCGGGTCGTGTCGATGAGGTCGGTGACGACCTCGTTGATCATGCGGCGCACGACCTCGTGGATCACGCGCCGCTCGGCGAGGCCGGCGTACAGGCGTTCGACCTCCTTGTGGTGACGCTCGAAGAGCGTCACCTCGTCGAGCTCGCGCGTGGTCACGAGGCCGGCGCGCAGGCCATCGTCGACGTCGTGGTTGTTGTAGGCGATCTCATCCGCCACGTTCGCGATCTGTGCCTCGAGCGAGGGCTGCTGGCGCTCGAGGAAACGCCGGCCGAGCTCGCCGAGTTTCGCGGCATTCTTCGCCGAGCAGTGCTTGAGGATCCCCTCGCGGCACTCAAAGGTGAGGTTGAGGCCCGCGAACTCGGCGTAGCGCTCCTCGAGCTCATCGACGACCCGAAGCGACTGCAGGTTGTGCTCGAAGCCGCCGTGCTCGCGCATGCACTCGTTGAGCGCGTCCTGGCCGGCGTGGCCGAACGGCGTG
>CAYNCY010000307.1:0-5136 GCA_964395195.1 uncultured Steroidobacteraceae bacterium | reverse complement strand
CGCGGGTTCCGCGAAGTCCCAGATGGTTCGGTGCCATCCCGAGAGGATGGCGCGGTTATCGTCGACCCACCGATGAGCCAGAGACTTTACGTTCGCCACGCCCTTCCCCTTCACTGACTGTCGCCGCGCCCCGATTCGCCGAGCATGATACCGGCCTCCGGACGGCACCGCGCGCCGCTCGGCGACCGGTCACGGCAACTGACGCGGCCGCCGGAACCTTGTAATTTAGTGCCGTCGGCGGCGAGCGAGCGCGACCGTTCGGTTCGGGTCCTTGGAGTTCGACATGCAGTTTCGCTTGAAGGCCTTCGGCTGGCATCTCCTCGGGAGTGCGACCGTCCTGACCCTTGTGCTTGGCGGGCTCTTCCTCGGCTGGTATCGCTGGCCCGGCTGGTATCTCGCGGACGTCCTCAAGGTCTCCGGCATGCTGGCCGCCATCGACCTCGCTCTCGGGCCACTGCTTACGCTCCTGATCGCGAACCCCGCGAAGCCGCGCCGCGAACTCGCGCGCGACATCACCGTCATCGCGCTCGCGCAGCTGGTAGCACTTGGCTATGGCGCACACGCGCTGTGGAGCGGCCGGCCGCTCTACTACACGTTCTCCGTCAATCGCCTCGAGATGGTCCGCGCGTTCGAGATCGACCCGAAGGAAGCGAAGATCGCGCAACGGGACGTTCCCGCGCTCGCGCCGCACTGGTACAGCCGGCCGCGCTGGGTGTGGGCGCCGCTGCCGAGCGATGAGAAGGCGGCGAATGCGATCATGCAGTCGGCCATCACGGGCGGCGCCGACGTCATCGACATGCCGCGACTCTTCAAGCCCTGGGACGACGGACTGCCGGAGCTGCGAAACCAGCTCAAGAAGGTCACCGAGCTCAGCAACCTCTCCGACAACCAGAAAGCGCGCGCCGCGGCACGCATGAAGGCGCTCGGCTTCAATCCGGAGGAACCGGTCACGATGATCATGACCGGCCGCGCGGATCCGCTCGTCGTCGTATTCGATCCGCTACGCGTCGAGATCCGCGCCGAGATCGAGGCGCACTGAGCGCGGGACGCCTAGCGCGCCCGTTCGAGGTAGCTCTCGAAGACGCCGACATGCACGAACGCGGGCTCCGCCGCGTTCGACCACAGATCGAGCGCACTGAAGCGCACGTCGTAAGTGGGTTCCGGGCTCGCCGCTACGCCGTGCGCGTGCGCATCCGGGAACGGATACGCGGGCGACTGACCGACGACGGTCCCCGTCTTGCCGCGCACGTACGCGGGCAAGCGTACGTGCCCCGGCACGTGATCGCCGCGCACCCGCACGCGATCGCCGCGGGCAAAGGGCTCGCGCCCGACCACGTTGGTGCGCCCCGACGCGCTCGGGAGCGCGAGCGGAACGGCGCCACCCGCGAGCTCCTCGAGTTCGGTGCGCGTCACGATGCCTTTCTCGACGAGCAGCGTTGCGATGCTCGTCAGCGTTCGCTCGTAGTAGTTCGCGCTGAGGTAATGCCGCGGCTCCATGCGCTCGATCGCGTGGCGGTACTCGTCCATGTTGAAGAGCCGGTGGCGAACGGCGAGCGAGAAGAGCGCGTTCGCGCGCTTCTCCCAGTCGGCATGGAACGTAGGCGCCCCCGGCCGGTGCCGGACGCGACCAAAGCCCTGCCGGCCGCCGAGATCGTGGATACCGTCCATCGAGGCCTCCCTAGATCCGCGCGACGCCGATCATGCCGTCCTTGGTGATGAGCTCCGCGAGGCGCTCGGCCGGCCAGCCCGCCGTGTGCGCCGGCCGCTCGGGCAGCACCATGTAGCGCGTGTCCGCGGTCGTGTCCCAGACACGAATCTCGACGCCGGTCGGCAGGTCGAGGCCCATTTCCCGAAGCACCGTGCGGGACTCGCGCACGACGCGCGCGCGGTACTCGAGGTCCTTGTACCAGTCGGGCGGGAGACCGATGACCGTGAAAGCCGTGCACGAACAGAGCGTGCAGCAGATGACGTTGTGGACGGAGGCGCTGTTCTCGAGCGCCACGAGATGACCGTGGTGCGGAGGCATCTCGAGCCCAAGCTCTGCCACCGCCTGGCGGCCGTTCGCGAGGAGCCGTTCGCGGAAGGCCGGGTCCGTCCATGCGCGCGCGACGACACGGGCGCCGTTCTCGGGAATCCATTTCTCCTCGGCGACGTGGCGAAATTCCTCCGCGAACTCCCGCGCCTTGAGGCCGCGCGCCTGCAAAACCGCTTCGAGCGCCTCGACGCGCTGCTCGAGGGGCGCGACGGCGGAGGTCTCGTGGCTCTCGGCGGACATTCGGCGCTCTCCGGGGTATCGACCTACCGATTATAAGGCCCCTCCGCCAGGCCGCGGCTGCTGCACCGCGGGAGCGTCGCAGCCATTGACGGACCGTTGCGCCGCTCGCCAAGCTCGGGGCCTGCAACCGCTTAACGCCTTCCGAGGCTCCCATGGCCCACCAACCCGAACTCACGCCTGCCGCCACCCTCGCCGCGGCGAGCCCCATCCGCTATCCCGGGGAGAGCGCCGAGTACCGGCGCGCGCGCACGGCGCTTCTCGCCGAGGAGATCGAACTGCGCCGGCAGATCGAACGGGTCGCGGAGCATCGCCGCGCACTCCCGCCGGGAGGGCCGATTCCGGATGATTACCGGTTCACCGGCGCAAACGGCGCGGTGCGGCTCTCCGAGCTCTTTTGCACGCACGACACGCTGCTGGTCTACAACTGGATGTTCGGCCCGCAGCGGGAACGTCCTTGCCCGATGTGCACGTCGCTCCTCTCGGCCTGGGACGGGGAGATGCCGGACATCCTGCAGCGCGTTGCCTTCGCAGTGGTCGGCCGCTCGCCGTTTGCGAAGCTGAAGGCGTTTTCGGTCGAGCGCGGCTGGCGCTACCTGCCGCTTTACTCCTCCGAGGGCACGACCTTCAACCGCGACTACGCAGGCGAAACGGGCGAGGACGGCGATCATCCGGCCCTGAATGTGTTCCGTCGCGAAGGCAGCACGATCCGGCACTTCTGGGGTGGCGAGATGTGGGGCGGTAGCGCCGATCCCGGACAGGATCCGCGCGGTGCTCCCGACCTGATGCCGATCTGGAACCTGCTCGACCTCACGCCCGGCGGTCGCGGCACGAACTGGTACCCGAAACTCAGTTACTAGCCCGGCGTCGCGCCTGCCGACTCCGCCACTTTTCCGGGACTCTGCATGAACGAACCCGCGATCAGCACGTTCGAGGTCAACGGCCTTCGGATGCGCGTTGCCGTTGAGGGAACGGGACCGCTCGTCGTCCTCTGCCACGGCTTTCCCGAGCTCTGGTACTCGTGGCGTCACCAGCTCGGCGCACTGGCCGCGGCCGGCTATCGCGCGGTCGCGCCGGACATGCGCGGCTACGGCGGAACCGATGCACCCGCCGACATCGGTGAATACACGCAGCTGCACCTCGTCGCCGACATGGTCGACCTCGTGCGGACTCTCGGGGAAAAGGAGGCTGTCATCGTCGGTCACGACTGGGGAGCGCCCGTTGCCTGGCATTCGGCGCTTCTGCGGCCCGACATGTTCCGCGCGGTCGTCGGACTCAGCGTCGTCTACTCACCGCCCAGTCGCACCGACCTCCTGATGGCACTTCGCCAGCAGGGCGTCGAGGATTTCTATATCCAGTATTTCCAGACGCCGGGCCTGGCCGAGGCGGAGCTCGAGCGCGACGTCGAGACGACGATCCGGCGCATCCACTTCAATGGCTCCGGGGATGCGTCGGGAGCCGTCGCGTTCGGGCGCGTGAAGGCCGGGCGCGGCCTCCTCGGCAGTCTCGCCGATCCCGACGTACTCCCCGCGTGGCTCACGAAGGCCGACATCGCTGACTACGCGACCGAGTTCGCCCGCACGGGATTTCGCGGCGCCCTCAATTGGTACCGGAACATCAGCCGCTCGCGGGAGCTGCTCGCGCCGTGGCGCGGGCAACCGATCGCCCAGCCTTCGATGTTTATCGCGGGAGCCCGCGATGACGTCCTCAAGTTTCCGGGCACCCGCGCGCGGATTGAGAACCTCTCCGGATGCCTGCCAGGCCTGCGCGGCTGTCACCTCATCGAGGGAGCGGGCCACTGGATCCAGCGCGAGCGCGCGGCGCTCGTCAGTGAGTTGCTGGTCAAGTTCCTGAATGCACTCTGAGCACGGGCGGGCGCACCCGCGCGCGCGGCAGACTGTGACGCACGCGTCCCTGCCGGCGCCCGGCACGGGCTACCATCGCCCGGACTGCTCGCCGTCGTCCCGTCGCGAGGCCTCGACCGCTTGACCACGCACGACTTACCGCGAACGGACGGCTATCGTCTGATCGCACTCGCCGCGCTCTTGCTCGGACCCATCGTGTGGATGGGGATCTGGGCCGCCGGCCATGCCTACCGACCGCGCAGTGTCGTCGCGATGCTCATCGCAGCAGCACTCATCGGCGCGCTCGTCAGCGGCATCACCCGCCGCACGCGCTGGTTCTTCCTCGCAATGCTGCCGCTTTTCGTGTTGAGCCTGCTGTTCCTCGCCTACTCCGTCACGTTCGGCATGCTCCCGGGGCGCACGCTCGCGGCACTGATCGTCGGGACATCGTGGGAGGAAGTGCGTGGCTTTGCGACCCTCACCGAGGGGCGCCGCCTGGCCGAGGGCCTCATCGTCGCCATCGCGCTCTACCTCTATCTCACGCTGACGCTGACCAATCGCGCAATCTTCGTCGGGCGCGTCAGGACGGCCTGCCGCGCGCTGGTCGTCGTGCTCGTGCCACTGACCGCGTACGCGGCCTGGAGCGCGGACGAGACGATCGACGGTTTCGCACTCAATCCCATGGCCGGGAGTGTCATGTTCCTGTCGGGAACGGTGCCAACCGTCGCCGAGGAACTCAAGGGCTCGAGCATTCAGAAGATCCCGTACCACGCGACTCGCCAGGGCGAGGAGGAGGTCCATGTCCTCGTGGTCGGCGAATCCGCGCGCCGCGCGTCGTGGTCGGTCTACGGCTACGCGCGACCGACGACGCCGTTTCTCAATTCGCTGCGCGGCGAGGCGACGTTCTTCGAAAATGCGGTCGCCGATGCGAACCTGACCGAGGCGGCCGTGCCGATACTCCTGACCGGAATGACGCCCGAGGAGTTTCCGACCGCGAGCATCCACGGCAACATCGTCGAT
>CAYNCY010000306.1:0-5143 GCA_964395195.1 uncultured Steroidobacteraceae bacterium | reverse complement strand
ACCGAAGATCGAGACGTGCGGGCGCTTGCCGACGACGTGCTCGACGGCGACCTTGGTGAGGAGCGTCGCCTGCGGCGTGCGCTGGCCGATGCGCCCGCCCGGGTCGGAGCCCGCGACGTTGAAGTAGCGAAGCGCCACGTGCCGAAGCGGTGTCACCGCCGAGACGTCCCGGAGCATCCACTCGCTCATCAGCTTCGAGGACCCGTACGGATTGATCGGCCGGGTCGGGGTCTCCTCGTCCGCGACCCCGCTCTCGGGTGTGCCGTACACGGCGGCGGTCGAGGAGAAGACGAACTGGTCGACACCGGCCTCGCGGCAGCAGTCGAGGAGGGTGGCGGTGCTTGCGGTGTTGTTCTCGTAGTACTTGAGGGGCTCCGCGACCGACTCGGGCACGATCGTGAACGCCGCGAAATGCATCACCGTGCCGATGGCGTGCTCTTTCAGGAGCTCGCGGACGAGGGCGCGATCGCCGGTGCTGCCGACGACGAGCGTGCCGTGGGTCACCGCCTGGCGGAACCCGCGTGAGAGGTTGTCGAGGGTCACCACCCGCTCGCCGGCCTCGCCGAGCTGCCGCACGACATGGCTCCCGATGTAGCCCGCGCCGCCGGTCACCAGAATCCCTTTTCCGCTCATCGGTCCGCCTTCGGTACGATCCATCCGTCAGCATAGCAACGCACCGTTGCAACCACGTGCGACCGGCACCGCAAAATCGCCACGCTGCAGTGCGACATTGGGCCGATAATCAGTCGATGGAACAGATGCTTGCAACCGAAACCGACGAAACACCCTACTCCCGGCTGACCCCGGATACGGTGATCGCGGCGATCGAGCAGGCCGGGTTCGTTCCCGACGGGCGGGTCCTCGCCCTCAACAGCTACGAGAACCGGGTGTACCAGGTGGGCGTCGAGGAGGGCACCCCGGTCGTCGTCAAGTTCTACCGGCCGGGGCGCTGGACCCGCGCCGCGCTCCTCGAGGAGCATGGCTTTGCGCTCGAGCTCGCGGCCAAGGAGATTCCGGTCGTCGCGCCGCTCGTCATTGGCGGGGAGACGCTCCTCACCCACGCGGGCTACCCCTTCGCCACCTACCCGCGCCGGGGCGGGCGCTGGCCCGACCTCGATACCCACGACGACCGGCTCTGGATGGGGCGCTTCATGGGGCGCCTTCACCGGGTCGGCGGGGCGGGGCGCTTCGAGCACCGCGCGACGCTCGACGTCGAAGCCCTCGCCGTCCGTGCGGCGGAGACGGTGCTCGAGGGGACCTGGTTGCCGGACTACCAGGTCGATCGCTACCGGGCGCTCGCCGAGGAACTGATCGGCCGCATCGACCAGGCCTTCGCGGCGGCGGGACCCATCCGGCGGATCCGCATCCACGGCGACTGCCACCGCGGCAACATCCTGTGGACGGACGCGGGACCGCATTTCGTCGATCTCGACGACTGCATGACCGGTCCGTCGGTCCAGGACCTGTGGATGCTGCTCGCGGGCAACCGCGAGGAAATGCGGACGCAGCTCCGGGACGTGCTCGAGGGTTACGAGCAGTTCGCCGAGTTCGATCGCGTGGAACTCGGGCTGATCGAGCCGCTGCGGGCGCTTCGCATGATCCACTACGCGGCCTGGCTCGCGCGGCGCTGGCACGACCCGGCATTTCCGCGCGCGTTCCCGTGGTTCGGTACACCGCGCTACTGGGACGAGCACGTCGCCCAGCTGACCGAACAGCTCGAAGTGCTGGACCAGCCGCCACTGCGGGTATAGTGCGCGCTGCCGCCGGCTACTCGCTCTGGGAACAGGGATGGTTGAGAACCGCACCGCCCGCCGCATATCCGTGACTGCCGTCCTGGGCGGTCTCGTCGCGCTCGGCGCGTGCCACCGCGCGGCGGACGGGTCGAACCCGGCCAACGGGACGGGAAGCAGGAAGCCGGTGGTGGCGACCGTCCCGGCCACCGACCCCGCCGTCGTCGATGCCAACCGGAAGATGGCCGCGGGCGTCCCGGTCGGCGCGAGCACGGCGCCGGTCGACGTGCGCTTCGACCTCCTGAGCGCGCCCGTGATGGGTCAGCCGTTCGAAGTCAGCATCGCGGTTCTGCCCGAAGCAACGACGCCGGTTCTTCTCGTGGACGTCCGCGCGAGCGACGGGCTCAACATCGACGAGCCCGAAGGTCCCGTCTCGATCGAGAAGGTCCAGGCCGGTTCCCTGTCGCGGATCGGTGTGAAGCTGTCATCGGCCAAGTCCGGTACGCGGGTCCTCAGTGTCAAGGTGACGCTTGAGCTGCCGACGGGGGCGGAGTCGCGGGATTTCGCCTTTCCGCTCATCGTTGGCACCGCGCCGGCGGCGTCCCCCGCGAAAGGCCGCGGCTGAGGCCACTCGAGCGCCCGCGACTCGTGGAATGCCACGAATTCGGCTAAACTGAGCGGCTTCTTCAAGGGTGCCGGCGTCCGGACCCGCCGCAAGGCTTCCCGTGATCACCAATCTCCGCAACATCGCGATCATCGCGCACGTCGACCACGGCAAGACGACGCTGGTCGACCAGCTCCTCAAGCAGTCACACACGTTCGACGCGCGCCAGATCGTCCCCGATCGCGTGATGGACTCCAACGACCTCGAGCGCGAGCGCGGCATCACGATCCTCGCGAAGAACACCGCCATCAAGTGGGGCGAGTACCGCATCAACATCGTCGACACGCCCGGACACGCCGACTTCGGCGGCGAGGTCGAGCGCGTGCTGTCGATGGTCGACTCGGTGCTGCTGCTCGTCGATGCCGTCGACGGCCCGATGCCGCAGACGCGCTTCGTGACGCAAAAGGCATTCCGCCACGGCCACCGCCCGATCGTCGTGATCAACAAGATCGACCGCGACGAGGCCCGTCCCGGCTGGGTGCTCGACCAGACCTTTGACCTCTTCGATCGCCTCGGCGCCACGCACGAGCAGCTCGACTTCCCGGTCGTCTACACCTCGGCGCTGCGCGGCTTCTCCTCGCTCGACCCCGAGCACCGCGGCGGCGACATGGAGGTCCTCTTCGGGGCGATCGTCCAGCATTGCCCGCCACCCAAGGTCGATCGCGACGGGCCCCTGCAGCTGCAGGTGAGCCAGCTCGACTACTCCCCGTACGTGGGCACCATCGGCATCGGCCGCATCACGCGCGGCACGATCCGCCGCAACATGGCGGTCTCGATCATGAACCGGGACGGCGTCGCGCGCAGCGAGCGCATCGGCCAGGTGCTCGGCTTTCACGGCCTCAACCGCATCGAGGTCGAGGAGGCGAGCGCGGGCGACATCATCGCCTTCGCCGGCATCGAGGCCCCCCAGATCTCGGACACGATCTGCGATCCGGAGCACATCGAGCCGCTGCCGATGCTGGTGGTCGACGAGCCGACGATCAGCATGACCTTCGAGACGAACACCTCGCCCTTCTTCGGCAAGGAAGGCAAGTTCGTGACGAGCCGCCAGCTGCGCGAGCGGCTGCAGCGCGAGATCCTGCACAACGTCGCGCTCAAGGTCGAGGACACGGAAGACCCGGACAAGTTCAAGGTCTACGGCCGCGGCGAGCTGCACCTTGGCGTGCTGATCGAGAACATGCGCCGCGAGGGCTACGAGCTCGCGGTCTCGCGGCCCCAGGTCGTGGTGCGCGTCGTCGATGGCGTCCGCCAGGAGCCGTGGGAGCAGGTGACGGTCGATGTCGAGGAGCGCTCGCAGGGCGGCGTCATGAAGGCGCTCGGTGAGCGCGGCGGCCAGCTCGCGAACATGATCAACGACGGACGCGGACGCGTCCGCCTCGAGTACATGATGCCCTCGCGCGGCCTCATCGGCTTCCAGACGGACTTTCGCACGCTCACGTCCGGCACCGGCCTCATGTACCACGTGTTCGACCACTACGGTCCGGTCGTCGACAAGCAGCTCGCCCAGCGCCAGCTCGGCGTGCTGATCGCCAATGGCGAGGGCGAGGCGCTCGCGTACTCGCTCTTCAACCTGCAGGAGCGCGGCCGGCTCTTCATCGGCCACGGCGACCTCGTGTACGAGGGCATGGTCATCGGCATCCACAGCCGCGACAACGACCTCGTCGTCAACCCGCTCAAGGGCAAGAAGCTCACGAACATCCGCGCCGCCGGCAAGGACGAAAACGTGATTCTCTCGCCGCCCATGCGCTTCACGCTCGAGCAGGCGATGGAGTTCATCGACGATGACGAGCTCGTCGAGGTGACGCCGACGAACATCCGCCTGCGCAAGCGGTTCCTCAAAGAGACCGAGCGGCGCCGTTCGGAGCGCTCCGACCTCGGCGGCTGAAGCGTCGGCGGGCTGCGACAGCCTAGAAAACAAGGCCGCGCGCAGCATCGCGTAGGGGCGCGCGGATTTCGTGATGTGACGCGCGTCCGCCGCGCCGGGGTCCCGAGCCACCCCCAAAACGGGACCCTGTTCACACCCCGTCCTACGGGTAACCCCTACCATTCAGGCATCTTCTGTCGCATCGGCTGGCAGGGTCGCTCGGCCTTATGTCGTCCCCAGGAAGCTCATCCCGCGTCGTGAACCTCCCCCGGTCGGGCGGCGCAGCCCCCGCCACGGCGGGCGCACCTGCGGAGGAGGCGGGGCTTTCGCACACCCAGACCCTGCCGAGCGGCTACTCCGGGCGCTTCCCCGGCCTCAACCGCACGCTCGCACGGCAGCTGCGCGAGGCGACCGTCGACGGGGAGCTCAACCTCGAGATCCTGATGCGGATCTCCTCGACCTACTACGACCGGGTCGACCAGGAGCGCCGCGGCATCGTCCGCTCCATGCAGCTGATGTCGGACGAGGCGCAGGAGCTGACGCGCGAGCTCAGGGAGCAGACCGCGAGCCAGCTGCAGGCGATCCTCGACCACGTCAAGGACATCATCCTGACGGTCGATGAGCGCGGCTACATCGAGTCGTTCAACCCGACCGGCGAGCGCGTGTTCGGCTACTCGCAAGTCGAGGTGCTTGGCCGCCCGCTGACGTTCCTGCTACCCGACCTCGTCGCGGGCACCAACAAGCTCGCCGACCGCCTCGAGCAGCTGGCGCTGCGCAGCGACGACACCCACGTCGACCTCGCCGCGCACGAGGCTCAAGGGCGCGGCAAGACCGGCGAGACCTTCGCCGCCGAGCTCGCCGTCAGCAAGGCACGCGTGCAGCGCA
>CAYNCY010000305.1:0-5152 GCA_964395195.1 uncultured Steroidobacteraceae bacterium | reverse complement strand
TGCTCTGCTCCTTTGCCGTGTTCGCGGCCACGGGTGCCGCGACGAGTGCGGGGACGCGCGCAGCACCCAGGGTCGGCACCGGCGGCGATGCCCCCGCGCCCGTCGTCGCCGGCGAGACCCGCTTTCACTACGGCCCGTTCGGCGAGGTCACCGTGTACCGCCCCAAGGGCAAGGTGACGAGCGTCGCACTCTTCATTTCAGGCGACGGCGGCTGGAATCTCGGTGTCGTCGACATGGCGCGCCACCTCCTCGACATGGATGCGCTCGTCGTCGGCATCGACATCCGCACGTACCTGAAGGCGATGAACGCGCCGACGTCGACGTGCCGGTACTTTGGCGCGGACTTCGAGGGGCTCTCGCACGAGGTCGAGCGCCGCTTCAAGCTGCCGGAGTACCTGCCGCCGATCGTGATCGGCTATTCATCGGGCGCGACGCTTGTCTACGCGACCATCGTGCAGGCGCCGAAGGGCACCTTCGACGGCGCGATGAGTCTCGGCTTCTGCCCCGACTTCGCCGTCACGCAGAAGATCTGTCGCGGCAGCGGCCTCACCTACGACGTCGACTACGGCAACAAGTCCACGAGCCCGCAGGTCGCGAAGGGCGTCCTCTTCAAGGAGTCCACGCAGAACACGACCCCGTGGGCGGTGTTCCAGGGCGATGCCGACCAGGTGTGCGACCCGCCGGCGACCCGTCGCTTCGTCGAGGCGACCGGCAAGGGCGAAATCATCTGGCTGCCGAAGGTCGGGCACGGCTTCTCGGTCGAGAAGAACTGGCTGCCGCAGTTCAGGGCCGCCTACCAGAAACTGATCGCACGCGCGGCGCCGGTGCCGGCAACGCTACCCGAGGTCCGGGACCTGCCGCTCGTCGAGGTGCCGGCGGTCTCCGCGGCGCCCGCCGACGTCGCGGACACGTTCGCCGTCCTCCTCACGGGCGACGGTGGCTGGGCCGGCCTCGACCAGGATGTCGCCGCGGCGCTCGCCGCCCGCGGCGTACCGGTCGTCGGCCTCAACACGCTCAAGTACTTCTGGACGGCGCGCACGCCCGAGGTCGCGGCGGCCGACCTCGATCGCATCATCCGTCGCTACGGCGCGGCCTGGAAACGCCCGCGCGTCCTCCTGGTCGGCTACTCCTTCGGCGCCGACGCGCTGCCGTTCCTCGTCAATCGCCTGGCGCCGGAACTGCGCGCCAGCGTGCGGACGGTGAGCCTCCTCGGCCTCAGCGACACGGCGACCTTCGAGTTCCACGTCGCGGAGTGGATCCCGGGCAGCGGCGACGACGGCCGTCCGACCGTGCCAGAGATCGGGCGCATCGCGGGTACGCCGGTCCTGTGCCTCTACGGCGCCGAGGAGCAGGACTCCCCGTGCCCGAAGCTCAAGGCGCCGGGTGTCCACGCGGTCTCCCTCGCGGGCGGGCACCACTTCGACGGCGACTACGGCGCGCTCGCGGAGCAGATCCTCGCCCAGGCGCGGCGCTGACGAAGCGCGCCAGGCGCCGTGGCTTTGCACTTCTTGGCGGAATCAATCTGTCAGCATTCGGTCAAGGTGCAGATTGCGCGGGCGAGGGGGTCGGCTGACCGAGCGCCCGCGGGTCGGGTTGGTCGTTTGGAGCGAGCGTCGCCGCGGCGCGCGCTATCATGTCGCCCCCGCGCGCCCCGGGCCGCGCACGGGATCGGTTTGCCACCGGGTGTGGCCGGATCGCGATGACTGCCCGAATTCCGTACCGCCCGGCTGAAAGTCCCGACAGGAGTGAGTCCATGTCCCTTTTGATGCTCCGCCGCGCGGCGACCGTCGCCGCCTGTGCGCTCGCGCTCGGCGCCTGCCACTCCCACCGGCCGAAGCCGGATGCCGCGCCGCCCGCCGCCGTGGCCGCGCCCGCGCCCTCGGCGGTTCGTCCCGAGCTCGCCTTCGGTGACTACGCCGTCGATGCGCGCTTCAACGAGACGCTCTATCTCAGCAAGGAAGCGGCCAGCGGTGGCCGTTCGCTCGCCGGCGGAGGTTGCGGATGCAATTGAAGAAGACGCCCGGGGCGCTGCGCCTCGGACTCATGGCGGCGAGCTGCTCGCTGCTCGGCGCCCCTGCCGTCGCCCAGACGACGGCGGAGGATACGCCCACCGGTGAGGAGACACCGTGGCAGTTCGATACGGGCCTCCTCTTCTACAAGGAGAACGAGGGCCGCACGAACGAGAGTGCGCCGATGGTGACGCTCAGGAAGGACTTCGGCGAGGAGCACGTCTTCGGCTTCTCGTTCGAGTACGCGACGCTGTCGGGCGGTTCCGCCAACGGTGCGCTGCCCGCGAAGAAGCTTCAGACCTTCGCGACGGCCTCCGGTATCCGTCTCAACAACGCGAACGGCACGCCGATCACGTACACGACGCCCTCCGGCCAGACCGTCGCGCAGCTGCAGACGCTGACGCTCTACCAGATCAATGCCGGCACGCTGCCGGTTGATCCCAACTACCACGAGCAGCGCGTCGCGATGGACGCGAGCTGGTCGCAGCCGTTTCTCACGAACAACCACGTCTCGGTGGGTGTGCGGCTCTCGCACGAGCTCGACGACTTGGTGTCGGCGATAAACGCTGGCATCAGCCACGATTTCAATGCGCGTCGCACGACGATTGGTCTGTTCGCGAACCTCCAGCACGACGGCCTGAAACCGCAGGGCGGCGCACCGGTGCCGCTCAGCGACTATCGCCTGAGCGACAAGGGCGGCCACGAATCGAAGAACACCAAGGGCGGCATGCTGAGCCTGACCCAACTCATCACGCCCAACTGGAACCTGCAGCTCAACTACGTCTTCGACAAGCAGGACGGCTACCTCACCGATCCCTACAAGATCCTGAGCGTGATCGACGCGGCCGGCCTCACGACCGACTACATCTTCGAGAACCGTCCGGACTCGCGCACGCAGAAGGCCGTCTTCCTCGACAACCGCGTCGCGATCGCGCGCACGGTGCTCGACGTCTCGTTCCGGCACGGCTCCGACGACTGGGGCATTCGCGCGAACACCGCCGAGGCCAGCCTGCGCTTCAACGTCTATGGCGAGGACATCTACCTCGAACCGCACGCGCGCTGGTATCACCAGACGGCCGCGACCTTCTATCGGCTCTATGCCGATGCAACCGGGCCGCAGCCGACCTACATCTCGCCCGATACGCGCCTCGCCGAGTTCACGGCCGAGACCTTCGGCGTCAAGCTCGGTTTTCTGCTGCAGGACCGGAACGAGGTGACCCTGCGGCTCGAGTCCTACCGCCAGAACCCGACCGAGCGCACGAGTTCGCTCGCGGGCCTCTCGGGGCTCGACCTCAACCCGGCGCTGCGCTCGTTCATGTTCCAGATAGGCTTCCGCCACGGTTTCTGAGGCGAAAGCGACCCCGCCAGCACCCCGCGTCGAGCCGCGGGGTGAGGGTGTCTTCGCGGCGAGCTTCGTCGCGATGGCCAGTCCCTGCGAGATCCTGATCGAGACCGCCGATGCCGCGAGCGCGACGCGCATCGGCGCCATCGTCGCGGGCGAAGCGGCGCGGATCGAGCAGAAGTTCAGCCGCTACCGATCCGACAGCGTCGTCACCGCGCTCAACGAGAGTCGCGGCCGACCCGTGCCGGTCGATGCCGAGACCGCGGCGCTCATTGCCTTCGCCGAAAAATGCCACGCACTCTCGGATGGCGCGTTCGACATCACCTCCGGGGTGCTGCGGCGCCTGTGGCGCTTCGATGGCACGAATCGCGTGCCGGAGGCAGCCGAGGTCGAGGCGCTCCGCCCGCTGATCGGGTTCGGGCGCCTCACGTGGACGGGCTCCGCGCTGACCGTGCCCGCGGGCATGGAGATAGATTTCGGCGGGATCGGCAAGGAGTACGCGGTCGATCGCGCGCTCGCGCTCGCCGCGGCGGACTTCCCGGGCGCGGTGCTCGTCAACTTCGGCGGCGACCTCGCGGCCAACCGCGCGCCCGTCGCCGGTCCCTGGTCGGTCGGTGTCGAGCGGCCGGGCACCGATCGCGAGGCGCGCCTCGTTCTTGATCTCAGGGGCGGCGGCCTCGCGACCAGCGGCGACACGCGGCGCTTCATCGAGCGGGACGGCGTGCGCTACGGCCACATCCTCGATGTGCGCACCGGCTGGCCCGTGCAGGGCGCACCGCGCTCGGTGACGGTCGCGGGCGCGAACTGCGTCGAGGCCGGCATGCTCGCGACGCTCGCGATGCTCGAGGGACCGGGTGCGGAGGAGTTCCTCGCGAACCAGGGCGTCACGCACTGGTGCTTGCGCTGACCACGAATGTGGGACGATGGCGCCCTGCCCGGGCGAGACGGTTGGCATGGTCGACAGCTCAAATCCCGACGGCGCCGTGCGCGCGGCGCTCGCGCTCGACCGCGCCGGTCGCGTGCCGGAGGCGATCGCGGCCTACGAGGCCGTGCTCGCGCGCTGGCCGGCCCTTGCCGACATTTGGTACAACCTGGCGGTGCTCCGGCGCCGGCTGCGGCAGTTCGAGCCCGCGCTCGCGGCCTATGGCGAGGCCCTGGCGCGCGGCGTCGCACGACCCGAGGAGGTCCACCTCAATCGCGCGGTGATCTACGCCGACTTCCTGCGCCGGGACGTGGACGCGGAGCGTGAACTCAACGCGGCGCTGAGCCTCAATCCCCGTTTTATCCCCGCGCTCCTCAATCTCGGCAACCTGAACGAGGATCTGGGGCGGCGCGATGACGCCCGCGGGCTCTACGAACGGATCCTGGCGCTCGACCCGACGAGCCACGAGGCGCTCGCGCGTCTCGCGAACGTCACGGACGCCCGTGTCCCGGCACCGACGCTCATCGCCCGCCTCGAGCGCGCGCTCGCCGACCCCGCGACCGGCGCCGCGGAGCGCGCGAGCCTCGGCTTCGCACTCGGACGGCTGCGCGACGGCGCGGGTGAGTACGCGGCGGCGTTCCAGGCCTATGCGGATGCGAACCGGGCGAGCCGCGCGAGCGCGGCGCCGGGTACCCCGTCCTACGATCGCAAGCGCCAGGAGGAGTGGATCGACCGGCTGATCGGGGCGCCCGTGCCGGTGCGCCCGCCGAGCGCACGCGACCGCGCGGGGCCGACGCCGGTGTTCATTCTCGGCATGCACCGCTCGGGCTCGACGCTGATCGAGCAACTGCTCGCGGCGCATACCGGGGTCGCCGCGGG